>JAFZIX010000061.1 GCA_017554135.1 Bacteroidales bacterium
AGAGGGAGAGCTGAAACTAACCTCGGACGACAATGCAAAGAAGATTCTGGATGATACGAGGGAAGATGTGCGCAACACTGTTGATATGCTCATTGAAAATCAGTATCGGATGCGAATAGGCTTTGATAAATCCGGAACTGTTGAATATGGCAAAGAGGCCGAGGCAGTTTATGGTATTGCCGATTCGGTTTGTGAAGAATTTGGGAACGGAACAGTTGTCATGCTGGATAGCGGAGGAACTGGATTCAATATGCAAATCTGGCTGGATGCTGTTATCCCGGAGGATGACGCCCATACTTATAGTGAAGCAGAAAAGAAGAAGAGGAATGGCCGAGGAAGGAAAAAATAAATTGCTGGATTCGCCTCTCTATGCCTTTGTTGAAAAGGGGTGGGTCAATTGGTCGCAGGAGATTGTGTCTGTCCAGGCGGGCGCAGAAGATTTTATGTTATATCTTGTGTGGGCGTTGGATTCAATAAAGGAGCAGTCTGATGGGATCAATAGCGGCCTCTGGGGACAGGTCTATAACGGTCTTCGGAATCGTTTTATTGAAAGCCAATTCCGTTCCGAGAAGGCAGATATTGACTACTTGACAAATCTGGTCTGCGCTGCAGCAATGGCCTGTTTCGGTCTTGCACTCACTGGCTCACCTGATAATCAGGAAATCTATAGCGAGTTGGTAAATGGGTTCGAGGATCACTGGAAGGATGTCAACAAATTGAAGCACAGCCTTGAAATTGATTCCTGCGGACAAGATTTGAAGGCTTGGGTCACTGATTATTTGGCCGGTGATTTCTTCTATACTTATAATGATGTAATTGATTGGAACAACGATTATATGGCAGCAAGAGTAATACGAATGTCCAAGGACATTGAGAAGGTTGATATGCTCAGAGTTATTATGGCCTTATATGAGCTTGGTGCCTTTGAGGCTGTAAGTGGCAAATTAACTAAAGCAAAAGTCTTTAAGGCTTTTGGCGACATGCTTGGTGAGAATTTCGACAACTTCAATAATAACCTTGCAGCAGGGAGTGTCACGCGCCCCGAAAGTATTGATATTTTCGAGCGCCTTCAAACGAGTTTTGAAAAATACGAGTCTTCGAAGGATAATAAATTACGGAAGCAGGGCAGGCCAACAAGAAGAGTGGAACCAGAATAGAAAAAGGGCGAGGTTGAAGTCTCGCCCTTGTCATTACTGGACTTTCCGGTACTTGCCGTGCGCTATGTTTTCTAACCGGCCTTCATCGCACCATCGTCGGATTGTTCTGTCGATGGACTTGGGATTCAGCCCGAGTTGCTCTGCGAGCTGGGAATAGGCCTTGCGGTCAAATTCTGCAGGCAGGCTCTCGAAGAACTGTTCCTTCAACCGGTTGCGGCCTCCCTTCGTGTTGGCTATGGGCTGCGGTGAAGAGGGGAGTGTGCCGAACACCTTTGCATTATGCTGGATGAGGACGCTGGCAATGGTCTTGGCGGTCTGGTAATCGATGTCCAGGCAAGTGATGTCATCCTCGAAGGCACCGTCTTCAATAAGACGAAGGACAGAGAGGCACATCGCGATACGGAACATGATCACACCCAGGCGGCGTACTGAGGCCACGAATTCTTCTCCGTTCTCTTCAACATAGTCGGCTTGGAATGCATCGAAGGTGGCGTTGAAATCCTCTTCCTGCTCGATTGTGAAGCGGAACTTGAGGTCGTGGTCGAGCCCCTGGAGGATCTTGAACAGGTCTTGGTAGTCAGCGCCCAGCTTCTGAAAGTATTCATCCAGGGTGGTGTCCATGCTGTTGTCGAATACGTTGTTCCAGATGAGCCTGGTGTTCAGGTAGTAGAATGCGAAGCGACTGAACAGGCCGTTCTCGGCATCGGTGATGAGGTTGAGTATCTGCCTCGGGGTTCCGGTGAGCAGCGTCGAGAGTTTCGGATGCTTGATATTGACGTACTCCCGATCCTTGCGGCGAATATATGAGATTGTCTCGTGGTGGAAGGCTTTTCGGAAGCCGTCACTGTAGTTGCCGTAGTCAGAGCCGAACGTGTTGGCAAGGGTGTCGCCCTCGGTTTCGAACATCAGACCCTCGCCGCCGTTGTCAGAGAGAACCTGGTACACGGCAGTGGCGCTGCTGTTGGCCGGGATAAAAAGCATCCGGAGAGGAGGCTCCTCAGGCTTCTCCATCTGGGCTTTCTTCTTGCCTGCGGCGTTGTATTCGGCCAACTTCTGCTTATACTCCATAACCTCGGCCTCGTTTATCTCGCGAAGACGTTCGTGGATGGGCTCCACCAGGTAGCGGCAGAGGGTGAGTCGGCCTTTACCGGAAGATGCTCTTGCAGCGACAAATAGGAAGAGGTTCGGATAAACGATGCGCTTGTCGTATACGCCACAGATGTGGGGCATACAGGCGGAGAGAACGGTCAGGGAGCCGAGCAGAAGGATGTCGGCATCGTACTCCGAGTTGCTGACGGCTACAATCTTCTGCAGGAATTCCGGGAGCGCATCCTTAACCTGCTGGCTGAACGTCGGCATCAGCGGCTCATCTTCCATATCTGCAATTTCGGCAGTATCCGCAATATCCGCATTTTGATTTTGTGCAGATATAGGGACAGTGGAATCCGCAGATTGAATATGTGCAGATTTTGCATAAGTTGCGGATTTTGCAGATATGGGGCGGGTGCTGACGCTGATTCCTGCGTCTTTGGCCTTTTGGAAGAATGTCTTGGCTGTGACGCCGGTCCCGTGGGAGCGCATGCATTTATCGTACTGGCGGTCACATTCGGCCTGGTTGTAGCCTTCGTTGAAGCGACTGATCCGGTGGAAGTAGTCGCGGCCCGACTCGCCGAGGGCATCGGAGAGAGCGAATCCAAGCTCCAGCCAGTTATCGTAACCGGTAGTAATGTCGGTATGGGCAGCCTCTATGCGCTGAGTGACGAGTTCAATATCGTCGGCAAGGTTACCGGCAACTGGTGCGGAGCTGGAAGAAGTGGGGACAGGAGCCGGTATCTCCGGCATCCATTCGTTAGGATTGAAAGTATTTTCTGCCATAATTATCAGATGAACAAAGGATTAATGTAGGCGTCACGGTCGTAAGGCAAGAAGCAGGGGCGGGATATGTCCTTGCCGGACTTGTCTATCTGGACACCATAGGTTTTGAGAATGTAGTTATCCACGGCACGGAAGAAATCGGCGTGAGGCATGGAGCCTCGGTTGATTTCGATTACCCATTTGATGCCGTCGCCTGAGGGGCTACGGAAAAGCAGGGCCGTGTCGAAGAACTTGTCTTGCTTCAGCCGGGAAAACAGCTCCTCCAGCCCAGGAACGTGGTCAAAATCGACGCAAAGCAGGTTGGACACAGTCTTTACCGTTTCGTTGCTGCGAACGTCAAATTCGCCGCAAAACGTGGCATAGGCAAAGTGTGACTGCTTGTATATTGCCGCCTTCTTCTTGTCGGTGATGGTGCGAAGGGTCAGAGTCTGTTCCTTTGCATACGGACCTACAATGTA
>JAFZIX010000062.1 GCA_017554135.1 Bacteroidales bacterium
CATCCAGATCTGCACCTTCGAGAATGCGCTGGTGGAGAACGTGCACATCGAGGGGATGAAGGATGCCGTGCACTTCGGCCCCGGGCGCAACTTCATGGTCCGGCACGGCACTTTCCGCACCTACGACGATCCCATCGCGCTCAACGCGCACGACTACACCACCTCCAACCCGGAACTCGGGTGGATAGAGAACGGCATTATCGAAGACTGCATCGACCTGGACGATCCCGCCAACGGCACTACCGGCTTCTTCGCCCGCATCCTGGCAGGCGGATGGCGCGATTGGGAGCCCGGGATGGACATTCAGTCTTCGGGGGATGCGGTGGTCTGCGGAGGGCGCATCTATCGCTCCAACGGCCCCAAGGTGCGTCAAAACTTCGTCTCCACCTGCCGCCCGGAGCACACCGAAGGCACCGTCACCTACCCCGACGGTATCACCTGGACGATGAGCCAGGACCGGGGCATCTGCCATAGCTGCGGCGTGCGGAACGTCGTTTTCCGGGACATCCACCTCGCCAAGAAACGCAAGGTGGCCCTCTGCCTGCACTTCGACCACGACCAGTACTCGCGCAGCTTCTATCCCTACGCCGAGATTCCGGTGCAGAGCAACATCGTCTTCGAGCGGGTGTATGTGGAGAACGAGATTCCGGTGCTGATCCAGAGCCGCACTCCGGTGGATTCCATCATCGTGCGCGACTCCCGCATCGGCAGCAGCGAAATCCGCATGCTGCACGCGCTGGATACGGAGGGGATGGTGTATGATACTACCCTGGTGCGGGTGGAGAACGTGGAGGCGGATGATCTTTCGAGGCTTGTGTGCACCGCCGGACGCCCGGTGAAGGTGCTTGGCGCCGGCCTTCGTTCCATAGGGAACGACTAGTCGCAGGAATCCATTTTTTTACTAAATTTGCACCCGGAAAAATCAAATTATTCAAAATATTATGCAACAGCACATTGATTCTTACGATTTCACCGGCAAAAAAGCCATTGTCCGCGTCGATTTCAATGTTCCCCTCAATGAAAATTTCGAAATCACCGACGATACCCGTATCCGTCGCGCCATCCCTACCCTGAAGAAGGTGCTCGCCGGCGGCGGCTCGCTGATTATCATGAGCCACCTCGGACGTCCCAAGAAGGTGGATGCCAAGTTCTCCCTCAAGCACATCGTCGCTCACGTGAGCGAGTGCCTCGGAGTGCCCGTCCAGTTCGCAGAGGACTGCCAGGCCGCTGACGCACAGGCTGCCGCCCTGAAGCCGGGCGAGGCCCTGCTGCTCGAGAACCTCCGCTTCTATGCAGAGGAGGAGGGCAAACCCCGCGGGCTCGCAGAGGATGCCACCGACGAGGAGAAGGCCGCTGCCAAGAAGGCCGTGAAGGCTTCCCAGAAGGAGTTCACCAAGAAGTTGGCCTCCTACGCAGACTGCTACATCAACGATGCATTCGGCACCGCACACCGTGCGCACGCTTCTACAGCCCTGATCGCCGAGTACTTCCCGAACGACAAAATGTTCGGCTATCTGATGGAAGGCGAGATCAAAGCCATCGACAACGTGCTGAAGAACGCCAAGCGCCCCTTCACCGCTATCATCGGCGGCTCGAAGGTGTCATCTAAGCTGGCGGTTCTGGAGAACCTCCTTCCCAAGGTGGACAACCTGATTATCGGCGGCGGCATGGGATATACCTTCATCAAGGCCATGGGCGGCACCATCGGCAACTCCCTGCACGAGGATGACCTCATCCCTCAGGCCCAGGATATCATGAAGCGCGCCAAGGAACTCGGTGTGAACCTTTCGGTTTCCGTAGAGACCGTGGTCGCCCAGGAGTTCAGCAACGACGCCGCACACAAGACCGTTCCTTCCATGGAGATCCCCGAAGGATGGGAAGGCATGGATGCCGGCGCGGCTTCCCTGAAGAAGTGGAAGGATATCATCCTTGGTTCCAAGACTATCCTCTGGAACGGCCCTGTGGGTGTGTTCGAGATGGAGACCTTCGCTAAGGGAACCCTGCAGATCGCCGAATATCTGGCCGAGGCTACAGCGGCCGGCGCCTACACCCTGGTCGGTGGTGGTGATTCCGTTGCTGCCGTTACCCAGATGGGTTATGCCGAAAAGGTCAGTTACGTTTCCACCGGCGGCGGCGCCATGCTCGAAGCCATCGAAGGCAAAGACCTCCCCGGCATCGCCGCAGTTAGGGACTAAATTTCAGTCTTTTCTAACAGGCCCGGTCCCATTTAACTAAAGGACTTAACCAAACGTTTTTATCGTTTTTCCGGGAATCGGCCATAGAAGGCTATAATTGGTAAAAAACCACCTGATTCGGGTGGTTTTTTACCATAATATGCCATTTGAGAGGGGTTTTTGGTAAAAGAATTGTCGGGACGGTTCGCTTATCTTTCCAGCCGGACGTAGATGCTTAGAGGTAGGACTTTGCCGAATCTGTCGTTCAAAGCCAGTTCGCCGCTGGTCAATCGGCTTCTGGCGCTGTCGAGCCCAAAAGCTTCGCGCACCAGGGTTTCACCGAGTGCGGCGGAGTAGCCATTTGAATACAGATTCAGCACCATGAACGAATCCTTCGGCTTCAGGATGCGGCTGACATTCTGCAGCAGGCCGAACAGGCTTTCATCCAATTTCCATTTCTCCCCATCCGGGCCATGCCCATAAGCCGGCGGATCCAGAATAATACCATCGTAGAGATTACCGCGACGCGCCTCGCGCTGGACGAACTTCATAGCATCCTCCACAATCCAGCGGATGCCGTCCAGGCCGCTGGCTTCCATATTGCCTCGCGCCCAGGTGACCACCTGCCGCACGCTATCGAGGTGGGTGACATCCGCTCCGGCCGCCTTGGCCGCAAGCGATGCTCCGCCGGTGTATGCGAACAGGTTCAGGACGCGGGGGGCGGGGGTGTGTTGTTGCGCGCAGAGGGGAGCAGCACTTTCGAGGCTGCCGTTTTGTGCTTGAAGCCGTTTCACCTGCTGATAGATAAACTCCCAGTTCGGGGCCTGCTCAGGGAAAACGCCCACATGCTTGAACGCGGTGAGCC
>JAFZIX010000063.1 GCA_017554135.1 Bacteroidales bacterium
GCATTATCACCTCTGCCATACGCCTGTGCAGTGAGGCCACCGGTTGACGCGCGCAGGAACGCAAAGTTCCAATAGATGACGTTGAGGATGAGGGCGCCGACGGAGATGCCGCCGATGAATTCGGCGCCGGTGCCGGCGGCGGAATGAAGATGCCCGGCGACGGCGGTATCCACCAGACCGACCAGCGGCACGGTGATGTTCGCCAGAATGCTGGGCAAAGCCAGACGCAGTATTTCGCGGTCGAGCGCCTTCACTTAGAATCGGGGGAAAAACTTGGAAACAGTCTTGCAGTAATTGTCATATTCCGGATACTTGCTGCCGCTGATCTGCTCGGCAAGAGCAGAACTGCCCAGGAACAGAACCACAAGCAACAAAGCTCCGATTACGCTCCAATTGAATAACCCGATGCCGGCACCGATGGAGAAGATATAAAATGCGATCCAGGTGCCTTGCTCGGCGAAGTAGTTGGGATGACGGCTGAGTTTCCAGAGGCCGGTAGTATTGAAGCCCTTGTTGTAGGGCTCCGGAAGATCCTGCAGTGCCTGCCCGGAGTTGATCATGGCCCACTTACGCGTCTGGAATGCCCACTGCTGCTCATCAGCAACCGTTTCATAGACAATGAATGCCAGCACAAACACAGCGGCAATAGCATCAACCCATCCGAAGGGTATGGTGGAATTCATCGAGACCAGCGCCGGGACGGTAATCATAAGCACAAGGACGTTCTGGTATATCGAGATGAAGAAAAAGTCGAATAGCATCCACGCAATCTTGTTCCCCTTGAAGGGTGGGCCGGAACGAACCACGCTCCATCGGTAATCCTCGTTTCCCTCCCAGAACTTGAGACGGTAGGCCCCCTTGCGGGCGAAATTGAAAGTTAGACGAATTCCCCAAAGTGTGGCCAGGATGGCCATCACTACCAGCCTAGTGCTCATGCCTCCCATGCCTGCGATAACCCAGGTATAGGCTATGGGCAGAAGGCTCCAGAGTTTATCCATCTGGGAATTGTTGCCGGTCAGTTCTCCGGCGATGAAGCAGAAGGCGGCGCTCCCGGCAACTATATAACCCAGAATCTTCAAGGTTTCAATCTGCTCTGCGCCCAGTGCCGGCCCGACAGTGAAATACAAAATGGGGCAGACAATCAGAGACAATCCGAGCAGTGTACCCATGAGGGGGATGTTCATCTTCATATAAAAGAAATAGCTAGCGTTTGACAAAGCGCAAATGTACAAAAAATAATTTTGGGCGGCGGCGGACAACACATTAGGCCAAACGATTAAAACGTTTAACCAAAAACTGGCCTTAGAACAGGTTTTTTGGTAAAAAACAGGTCAAATTAGCCGGTTTTTTACCAAATAATGCCCTCAGAGGCCGATTTTTGGTAAAAGAAATACTAACTTAGCAAACGAACTCAATAATAGATACTATGCTTACTATCTGCCTTCTGATTCTGCTATACTCCATACTGAAGAAACCCGTCGGCACACTCGTCGACAAAATCCGCGATGCCGACTGGAGACGCCCGGTGCGAAACGCCTGGAACAAGATAGTCGAATATTCCAAGAAAGCCGGGAGAGAAGCCACCCGCGTGGTGCTGCGTTTCTGGTACGTACTTGCCGAGGGCGACCTTTCAGCTAAGGACAAGGCCCTGGTATACGCCGGAATCATCTACATGGTGGTCCCGCATGACCTCCTGCCAAAGAAGACCCTCGGCCTGTTGGGTCTGGTGGACGACGCTGGAGTGGCCGCGTGGGTCTACAAGAAAATCAGCAAGAACATCACACCACAGATAGAACAGAAGGTGAACATTACGCTGGACGACTGGTTCGGTTACGAGATTTCTTAAGTAATGGAGATTAGCCATGGAATACCTTTCAAAGCAACGATACGACGAGTTGGTGACCGAGTTGAAGCATCTTATTGAAGAAGTATACCCCAGAGTGTCGGCAGAACTGGCGGAGATGAGTGCCCAGGGGGACCGGAGCGATAATGCGGGATACCGTGAGGCAAGGCGTAACCAGGCGAAGACCATCAGCCGTATCAAGTTTCTGCAGAAGATCCTGGAGAATTCCCGCGTGATTGACCTTGAGGCTCTTCCCAAAGACAGAGTCTCCCTTCTGTGTCATGTCGAATTCACGAACCTCACTACAAATACCCGAATGAAATTCGAGATAGTCAGCCCTCACGAGATGGACCTCGAGGCTGGCAAGATCTCGCTGAAATCCCCGATCGGCGCTGCCCTGATGGGCAAGAAGGTCGGCGAAATCGCCGAGGCCCAGGTTCCTTCCGGAACCCTGCGCCTGAGAATCGAGAGCATCACATACTAAGCAGAATGAAACACTTTTTCGGACTTTTCCTTGGCTTTGCCATTTTTATTGTTGGTATCCCGGCCCTGATGTGGTGGGTTGCGGGTGCGCCGGCGTTGTCAGACCTGCCTGTCGCAAGGTTGTATCTGGCGATAATTATCTCCATTGCAGGCCTGTCCCTCAGCATCTGGAGCATAGTTTACATGAGGCGCGTCGGGAAGGGAAATCCATTCGACGCCATGGGGCATGAGGTAGCGCCGCGCACCAAGCACCTGATGACGGACGGCCCTTACAAACTCAGCCGGAACCCCATGCTTTCGGGCACCTATCTCTATTATATCGGCATCCTGCTTGCCCTTTGGAATGGCTGGGCACTGCTGGTATTCGCAGCACTCGCCATTATAATGGTATTCCAGGTTCGCTCCGAGGAAAAGCGGCTGGAAACAGATTTCGGGCAGGAATACCTGAATTACAAGGCAAAAACCAGAATGTTTCTCTAAACCTTGAGGAACACCTCTTTCCGGTAGAGGAAATACAATATCAGCCAGCAGATCAGCACGTATCCTGCTGAAAGGATAACCTTGCCCACGGCCTCGCTGCAAAGCCCTGCCAGTCCTCCGAAGAAGAAGGTGTTGATCGCGGGGATGGAAACTATCCTCTGTAGCATATAAATCGTGATGGAATTCATTCCGATCACCCTGAAGGGGAAGGCCCATTTCTGCCAGCCCTTTACATCAATTATATAATAGAAGATGGCAAAGCAGGCGAAGGAATATGCCCCCACTGCCAGCACGAAGGAACTGCTCCAAAGTTTTTTGTTGATGGGGAAGTCCAGGTTCCAGACCAGTGCGAGCCCGGCGCAAACCGCGGCGGCAGCCAGCAGCCATAGGGTTTTGCGGCCTCCGGACATCTTTTCTTCCGGCAAGCGCGCCAGTTCTCCCGCGAACATACCGAGCATGGCGGTGACGATGGCGGGGATGGTACTCAGCAGGCCCTCGGGATCGAAGCGCCCGCCATCATAAAGCAGCCTCCCGGGGAGGATCTGCCTATCCACCCATCCCACCAGGTTCCCGTGGATGTCTAGAGGATTCCCACCCGGCACGTCCGGGGCCGGAACGAAGCGTATCAGCAGCCAGTATCCTATGAGGATTGCCGCCGCGATTATCCCGCGTTTCCAGGGAGATTTGACGAACAGATAGATGAGTGCCGCTCCTGCCCAGGCGATACCGATGCGGGCAAGGACACTCGCGACACGCAAATTGGCGAAATCCAATTTGAAAAGGCCATTATACACAAGCCCTAGACCGATGAGGATGAGGCAGCGGCGTATTATCTTCCAGACGATCTTGCCGGTGCTTTTCCCGGCCTCGCGCTGCTTGGCAAGGGAGAAGGGCCATGATGCGCCCGCGAGGAAGAGGAAGAGCGGGAAGATGGTGTCGTGGTGCCGGAGGCCATCCCACTCCACGTGAGTCATTTGCTGAGCAAGCCAGCAATCGGCCCCGTTGGGGAACAGGCGGCATATACCAATCACCAGGCCTGCCACACCCATTATAAACATCATATCGAAACCCCTCAGGGCATCCAGCGACGCAAGTCTCTTGTTTTTATCCATATTCATAAGAGCAAATATATCATTTCTTTTACCAAAATCAAACTTAGAACTAAAAATGATTAACTTTGTACAATATGATAACCGAATCACACATTGATGGCACTATAGACCGCCTGTTCAAAGAAATACAGTTCGCCGGCGAACCGGCAGGCCTATACGATCCCCTCCGCTACATGATAGGCATTGGCGGCAAGCGCATCCGCCCCCGTCTCTGCCTCACCGCCTACTCCATCTTCAAAGACCGGATCACCCCCAAACTCCTGGAGGTCGCATCCGCGCTGGAGGTTTTCCACACCTTCACTCTCCTGCACGACGACATCATGGACCGTTCGCCCCTGCGCCGCGGACAGGAAACAGTCTGGAAGAAATGGAATGAAGACACCGCAATCCTCTCCGGGGATGTGATGCAGATAGATGCCTACAAGCGCATTGCCAAGGCCCCCGTCGACCGGCTCGATGCGGTGCTGGAACTCTTCTCGAAAACGGCCGCGGAGGTTTGCGAAGGGCAGCAGTACGACATGGAGTTCGAAAGCGTGGCCGAGGTGACGATGGAGGATTACTGCAAGATGATAGGTCTCAAGACCGCCGTGCTGCTTGCATGTTCCGCGAAGATGGGTGCGATAATGGCCCAGGCGGAGGATAAGCAGTGCCGGGCGCTCTATGATTATGGCTATCAGTTGGGCATGGCTTTCCAGGTGGCGGATGATTACCTGGATGCCTTCGGCGATGAAAAGGTATTCGGCAAGCCTATCGGCGGCGATATTCTCAACTGCAAAAAGAGTTGGCTCACGGTGCGCACTTGCGAAAAGTTGCCCAAGGCCCAAAAAGAAGCGTTCCTGAAGCGCTTCGCGGAACTGGCCGGCAATCCCGACGAGGCAAAGACCAAGATCGCCGATATAAAGAAGATATATGTGGAGTGCGGAGTGGACCTGGATGCCCGGGCGGAGGTGCGCCGCTATACCGAGGAGGCCTTGAAGGCGGCTAAAAAACTGAAACTGAACAAGGTGCGTTTCGAGGCCCTGAAGCGCTTCGCAGAAAAGCTTGTAGAGCGCGCCAAGTGATTATGGAAGAGCGGATTGCAACGGTTGTGATGAATGCTGGCAGTCATTATCTGCTGAGCGAACTGCCAGAGTGGGCTCCGTTCCCTGCGGTGCTCCGTGGTAAGGTCCGCCTGCAGAAATCCACCGCCACCAATCCCGTTGCAGTGGGGGACAGGGTTAAGTTCGTGACGGAAGATACCCCCGCGGTCATCACCGAAATCCTGCCGCGGCGGAACTACGTCATCCGCAAATCCACAAACCTAAGCCGGCAGGCACACATCATCGCAGCGAACCTGGACCAGGCGGTCATCGCCGTCAGTCTCTTCTTCCCCGAAATCAAACTGCCTTTCCTCGACCGAATTCTGGTGACCTGCGAGGTCTATAAGATTCCGGTGCTGATAGTGCTGAACAAGGTGGATCTCTACCGGGAGGATGCGCCCGAGGCGGTTGCGGCGTTCCACCGTATCTATGAAGGCGCGGGCTACCGGGTGATAGAGACTTCCTGCAAGACGGGCGAAGGGATAGATGAACTCCGGGATGCCTGCAGCAGCAAACTGAGCCTGTTTTCAGGCGAGTCCGGCGTGGGAAAATCCTCCCTCATCAAGGCAGTGGATCCGTCCCTGGACCCGAAGATAGGCAAGATATCTCTTGCGCACCTTCAAGGAAAGCATACAACATCGTCGTATGCGATGTATCCTTTTAGGGGCTCTGCCCCTAAAGTACCCCGAGACTCCTCCGAACCAGCGGGCTACTTGATTGATTCCCCGGGTCTCCGCGGCTTTGGCCTGGTGGATCTGGAGAAGGAGGAAATCGCCAAATACTTCCCCGAGATGCTGCGGGTAGCGGATGATTGCCGCTTTACCCCCTGCACCCATACCCACGAACCCGGCTGCGCCGTCAAGGCCGCTCTCGAAGCCGGCATCATCAGCCCCGAGCGCTATAACTCCTACCTGGGCATGCTGGAGGAGGATGGAAAATTCCGCAAAGGATGAAAATCACCCTTGGTGACATACTCTCCGGCCGGGTGCGGATTGTAGTCCGCAGAAGGCGTCCGCGGCGCAAGCTGAAGGAAACGCCGGAGGTGGCCGAACTGCGCAAGCAGGCCAAGGCATATCTTCCCGGACGGCTGGCTGAACTGGCCGCGGAACATGGATTCTCCTACAATCAGGTGCGCATCAAACACAACGTGAGCAACTGGGGCAGTTGCTCCGTCAAAGGCAATATCAACTTGAATCTGAACCTGATGCGCCTGCCTCAGGATCTGCAGGATTACGTGATGCTCCACGAACTCTGCCACCTCCGCCACATGAACCACGGCCCGAAGTTTCACGCCCTGCTGGAGAGCGTCTGCCCGGACCACCTGGCCCTCCGCCGCCGTATTAAAGAATATAAACTGATTTAGTTCCTGTCAGGAACCAAATGCCGGGGATGCTAAGTAAACAGATTTGTTTATTTGGCAAAAAATGTCTATAATTGTGCCATGAACATGATAGAATCATATAAGGGTATACCTCCTGGAAAAATAATAGCAAAAAGACTTGCGAAAAGAGGATTAACCCAGCGGAAACTGGCGACAGAGATAGGTGAGCACTATCAAACCATGAATGCTATCATCATGGGTACCAGGCATTTGACAATCGGTCAGTCGCTAAAGATGGATAAGGCTCTGGGTTTTCCGGAAGGTTTCTTTGCCGTTATACAAACTTACTATCAGATTGCGTTAGCAAAACGGAATAAGATGGAGGTGAATAGTGTTCCAGTGATAAGGAAGAGCGTTTTTTGGGACATAGATACGGCAAAACTTGATTGGAGTTTGAACAAAGATTTTATTGTCTCCCGTGTTAATCAGCGGGGTAGCAAAGAAGAAATAGAAGAGGTAAGAAACTATTATGCAAACCGGTAACACACTTCACTATGAGACTGTTTCGCCACTGCTCATCAATTCACTGAGGAAATTGATGGAGGCTGAAGCCTTCAGGCCGTTCCGGCTTGTGGGTGGAACTAATTTGAGCCTTCAATTTGGGCATAGGATATCAGACGATATTGATTTATTCACAGACGCACCGTATGGATCTTTGGATTTCTCATTGTTTGAAAGGTATCTGGAGATGACATTCCCATTTGTAGAGACCCCTTCCACTTCTGATGTTGTTGGGTTTGGGAAGATGTATTACATCGGTCTAAATACAAATTACGAAGTCAAGTTGGATTTGATGTATACAGATGAGTTCTTTTCCCCGGCCCCTGTAATCGACGGGATACGTTTCGCTTCGCCGGATCAAGTCGTCGCCATGAAGATGCAGGCCATAGCGACAGGAGGAAGGAAAAAGGATTGGTGGGATATCCATATGCTGCTGGATTACTATACACTAAATGAAATGTTAGACTTGCATAAGCGTTGGCAGCCGTGGACACACGATAGAAAACAACTACTTGAAGCATTAACGGATTTCTCGGTTGCGAATAATCAGCCGGATCCCAAGTGTTTGTTGGGTAAAGATTGGGACTTCATCAAGATTGATATTATTGAGGCAGTTGAAGAGTGCCTTTAAGTAATGAAAAACAGTATCTTTGTGCAAATGGACAGAAAGGAACTGGAAATAATGGCGCCGGCGGGTAATTTCGAATGCCTGCGTGCGGCCATAGAGGGTGGAGCGGACTCCGTATATTTCGGGGTGGGCCGTCTGAACATGCGCTCCCACTCCGCCAACAACTTCGATCCGGCGGACCTCAAAGAAGTAGTAAAAATCTGCCGCGAGGCCGGCGTCAAAAGTTATCTCACCCTCAATATCTGCCTTTATCCGGAGGATCTCCCCGCCATGCGCGAAGCCCTTGACAAGGCCAAGGAGGCCGGAGTCAGCGCCATCATCGCGGCGGACATGGCAGTCATCAACTACTGCCGGCAGATAGGCCTGCAGGTGCACATCTCCACCCAACTCAATGTTTCCAACCTTGAAGCCCTGAAGTTCTACGCCCAGTTCGCCGACGTGGTGGTGCTGGCCCGCGAACTCAACCTCGACCAGGTGCGCAGCATCCACGACGGCATCCTCCGCGAGCAGATAAAAGGCCCTTTCGGGCAACTCGTGCGGATAGAAATGTTCGCCCACGGCGCCCTCTGCATGGCCGTCTCCGGTAAATGCTACCTCAGCCTGCACACCGCCGGCCAGTCCGCCAACCGCGGAGAATGCATACAAATCTGCCGCCGCGGCTACGGAGTCACCGACCTCGAAACCGGCAACGAACTCAACATCGACAACAAGTACATAATGTCCCCCAAGGACCTCTGCACCATAGAGTTCATGGGCCGCATCATAGAATCCGGGGTGAAAGTTTTCAAGATAGAGGGCCGCGCCCGCAGCGCTGAATACGTGAAGCGCACGGCCCAGTGCTACCGCGAGGCGGCGGATGCGGTCTGCGACGGAACCTACACTCCCAAAAAGGCCGCCGAACTAAAAGCCCGCCTGGCGGAAGTCGTCAACCGCGGATTCTGGGACGGCTACTACCAGGGCGCGCGCCTAGGCCAGTGGAGTGACGTTTACGGCTCCCAGGCCACCAGGCGCAAGGTCTATGCGGGCAAGGTGACCAACTGGTTCGACCGTATCAACGTGGCGGAGGTGCTGGTGGAAAGCGCCCCTATCCCCGCGGGAGCGGACCTCATGGTCATAGGCACTACCACCGGCGTGATAGAGTTCCGGGCGGATGACATCCGCGTCAACCTCGAACCTGCCGCCGAGGCTCCGAAGGGCTGCCGCTGCTCCATCAAGAGCCCGGAGAAACTGCGCCGAGGCGACAAGGTCTACCTCTGGGAGGAAGTGGAACGGATTATGCAGTAGAAACGCACGATTATGAAGAAGATTACCATCATATTGCTGGCGTTGCTGGCCCTCGCGTTGCAGGCCGGCGCGCAGTCCAAACTGTTCCGTCTGGGGCAGACGGTGGAGATCCACACCGCCATCCTGCAGGAACTCAACCGCAGTTATGTGGATTCCCTGCCCATCGGCCGCATGACCCAGGCCGGCATCGACGCGATGCTGGAAACGCTCGACCCCTACACCATCTATGTGCCGGAGGAGGAGAACGAGAATTTCGAGATGATGATAGGCAAGACCTACGGCGGCATCGGCGCAATCATCTACAAGCCCAAGAAGGAGGAGCCGGTAATCATCAACGAGCCCTACGCGAACTCGCCCGCAGCAAAGGCCGGCCTGCAGTGCGGGGACCAGATCCTGGAAATCGACGGCAAGACCACCATCGGCCTCACCGCTTCCGAAAGCAGCGAAAGGATGAAGGGCAAGCCCGGCACACAGGTGGTATTCAACGTCCGCAAAGTGCGCACGGGGGAGATCAAGGACATCACCATCACCCGCGAAAAAATCCATATTCCCGACATCGGCTATGCCCATCTGCTGGACGGCACCAAGACCGGATACATCCTTATCAGCGGCTTCACCGAGGGCCTTGGGGAAGACTTCCGCGCCAAGGTGAAGGAACTCAAGAAGCAGGGGATGGACAAACTTGTGATCGACCTCCGCGGCAACGGCGGCGGCCTGATGAACGAGGCGGTGAATATAGTCTCTGCCTTCGTGCCCAAAGGCTCGCTGGTGGTAAGTTCGAAGGGGAATGCGCTGGTGGGCGAGCAGAAGTTCAGCACCACCAAGGACCCGATCGACCTTGAACTGCCGCTGGTGGTGATGGTGGATTCAGGGTCCGCATCCGCCTCGGAGATTGTCTCCGGCGCCCTGCAGGACCTCGACCGCGCTACCATCATGGGCATGCGCACCTTTGGGAAGGGTCTGGTGCAGAGCATCCGCCCGCTGCCCTACAATGGCCAGTTGAAGGTGACATCCGCCAAATACTATACCCCCTCCGGCCGCTGTGTGCAGGCGATTGACTACGCGCATCGCAACGAGGATGGCAGCGTGGGGCATATCCCGGATTCCCTTACGCATGAGTTCAAGACCGCCCATGGACGCATAGTCCGGGACGGCGGCGGCATCACCCCGGACGTTGAGATCAAGGGAAAGGAATACAGCCGTCTGGTGTACTCGCTGGTGGTGAACGGAGTGGTGGAGCAGTATGCTATGGAGTATGTCAAAACCCACGAGAGCATCCCGGCCGCCAAGGACTTCTATTTCACCGACTTCGACTCGTTCGTGGAGTTCGCCAAAGGCAAGGAGTTCGACTACCGTTCCTCCGCCCGCACCTACTTCGACCAGATGCGCAAGCAACTGGAAAAGGATGAACTGGCGGCCACGATGAAGGAGCAACTGGATGCGATGGAAAAGGCCCTGGAGATGGATAAGGAAACCTTCCTCCGCCTTAAGAAAGATGAGATCATCCCCTTCATCGAGAGGGAGATCGCTATCCGTTATTGGTTCCAGGAAGGCGGCGTGGAGGTGGACCTCCGCTACGACGACGCCCTCCGCCAGGCTTTGGTTAGTCCGTTGATTTAGCCTGTCATTCCGAACGAAGTGAAGGAATCTATGAAACTGATTTTTGCCACCGGCAATCCCGGCAAACTCCGCGAAGCCCGCGAAATCCTCGGCCCCCACGGCATCGAGGTAATATCCCCATACGACCTGGGCCTGACCCCCGAACAGGTGGATGTCGAGGAAACCGGCAGCACCTTTGAGGAGAATGCCATCATAAAGGTCCGGCACCTCCGGGACCTTACCGGCATGCCTTGCTTTGCGGATGACAGCGGACTGGTGGTGGATGCCCTTGGAGGCGCCCCCGGC
>JAFZIX010000064.1 GCA_017554135.1 Bacteroidales bacterium
CCAGCAGGCCCAGCAGATGCTGCAGGCCGTGCAGGCCAAGGAAAAAGAAACCCAGGATAAGGTGAACAAAGAGAAAGCGGCGGTGCTGAAATCCCGCCAGAAAGAGAAGAACTGGTAGAATATGAAAAGACTGATAATTGCCATAGTGCTATCCGTTTTCACCGGGGCTGCCTTGAGTGCCCAGACGGTGAGAGTGGATGCGCCCAATCTCGTGGCAGCCGACGAGCAGTTCAACGTGAGTTTTTCGGTTGAGGGAGAGCATTCGGTTTCCGAGTTCTCCTGGGAGCCGGGGGATGCCTTCCGCGTCATCTGGGGCCCGCAGAAAGGCACGTCCACGTCCATCAGCATAGTCAACGGCAAGCGTTCCAAGACCGTCACCAATTCCTATACCTATGTGCTGATGCCGGTGCGCAGCGGCACCTTCTCCCTCCCGGGGGCGGTGGCCACCATTCAGGGAAAGAAGGTCAGTTCCCGCAGTTTCAGCATAGAGGTGGTCGCAGGCGGGACATCCCGTAATAACGGCAGTCAGGCCGGTGCCGCCGGCAGTGCAGGTGGCAGCCAGGCCCGCGGGGATGTATCCTCCTCCATATCTTCGGACGATATCTTCCTGCGCCTGCTGGTGAGCAAGAACCGGGCGGTAGTGGGTGAAGGCATCACCGCCACCCTCAAACTCTACCAGAGGGTGAATATTTCCGGGCTGGACGATGCTCGTTTCCCTTCGTTCAACGGCTTCTGGAGTCAGGAACTGCAGGCGCCCTCCAACATTGAATTCAAGCGCGAGAACGTCGGCGGACAGATCTACAACTCCGCCGTGATCCGCAGTTGGAACCTTATCCCGCAGAAGGCGGGAGATTTCACCATCGAGCCCGCGGAACTGGTGTGCAGCGTGAACGTTCGGGCGGCGACATCCTCATCCGGGAGCATCTTCGACAGTTTCTTCCAGGATAGTTACCGCACCGTGCGCAAGCGCGTCACCACCCAGCCTGTCACCCTGCATATTTCCGCCCTGCCCGCAGGCGCTCCGGCGTCCTTCGGAGGCGGTGTGGGCAAGTTCGAGATGAAGGCGGAACTCACCCGGGATTCGCTGAAAACCCACGACGCGGCCTCGCTGAAGGTGACCATCTCCGGCACCGGCAACCTTGCGCTGCTGAACGCGCCCAAGATTTCCTTCCCGCCGGATTTCGAACTCTACGACATGAAATCCTCCGACTCCGGCCGCAGCAGGACCTTCGAATATCCTTTCATCCCGCGCAGCCACGGGGACTTCGAGATAGGGCCGGTGGAATACAGTTATTACGATATCGCCGCCGGGCGCTATGTGACGCTGACTTCCGGGCCGCTGCATCTGGCGGTCGCCAGGGGAGCGGAACTGGACAGCGTCGTGCCCGCCGGGGGCCAACTGGTGCAGAACCGCCGGGACGTGAAGGACCTCGGCAGCGACATCCGCTTCATCAGCACCAAGATGCCGTCCCTATCGAGCACCGGCAGTTTCTTTATCTTCTCGCCGCTCTTCTGGGGCCTGGCGGGGATGCTGCTGCTCGCTGCGGCCGCGGTCTGGTTCTTCCTCCGAAGGAGGGCCGCCCGGCTCGCCGATGTCGCCGGCTCCCGCAACCGCGCCGCCACCAAGATGGCCCGTAAGCGCCTCGCAGTGGCAGGGGACTTCCTCCAGAAGAACCTCTACACCGCCTTCTACGAAGAACTGCACAAGGCCCTGCTCGGGTTCATTTCGGACAAACTGACGCTGGATGCCACCGACATGAGCAAGGAAAATATCGTGGCGCGACTCTGTTCGGAAGGAGTTTCCGAGGGGCTGGCGGCGGATTTCTCCGCGCTGCTGGATGCCTGCGAATATGCCCGCTATGCCCCTGATGCCGGGCACGAGGCTATGAATACCCATTACGAATCGGCCGTTTCGGTGATTTCGGCCATAGACTCATCCATGAAGAAGACCAACAAGAAGGCCGGCGGCGCCGTGCTTCTGGCGCTGATGCTGATGCTGGTGCCCTTCGGGGGCCGTGCGGCGGACAATTACCTGGATTCCCTTTGGAACGCCGGTGTGGCCGCCTACTCCGACGGCCGCTGGGAGGATGCCGACCGCGCCTGGACTGCCATAGAGGGAGTGGGAATGTCTTCCCCCGAACTCTACTGCAATATCGGCGACGCCCGCTTCCGCCAGAGCCGCCTGGCCGATGCAATCCTCTATTATTCCCGCGCATTGAAGCTGGATCCTTCCAATGCCGACGCGCGCTACAATCTGGAATTTGCCCGCTCGCTGACGCAGGACAGGATAGATTCCGTGCCTGAATTCTTCCTCCGCACATGGATGCGCAAACTATGCTGGACCCTGCCTTCGGATTCCTGGGGATGGATATCGCTGGTGCTGCTGGCAGTGACTCTGGCGCTGGCCTTATTGTTCATCCTGGGCCGTTCTTCCGCCGCCCGCAAGTGGGGTTTCTTCGGTGGAGTAGTGGCGCTTATCTTATTGATATTCACACTGTTATTCGCTTCATGGCAGAAGCGGGACTATCTCCGTGCCGATGATGCCGTGATAATGCGTCCGGTGGTGTCGGTGAAGAGCGCGCCGTCTGCCCTGGACACCAAAGATCTCTTTATCCTTCATGAAGGTACGTGCGTGCAAGTGCTGGATTCTGTGGGAGATTGGTGCGACGTGAGGCTGGAGGACGGCCGCGAAGGATGGCTGAAAAAGGACGAGATTGTAATAATATAATTGTGGATAAATTGTTAATTATTTTTGTTTATTAGTAAAAACTTACTAAATTTGCATCGCAATTATGCCCTTTTGTGGCTATTGTAAGGTTAGTTTAGCAATCAATTTTTAGTTAACTAATAAAAACAATTATGAAAAAAGTTTTAGCAATTGCTGCTGCTCTTATCATCAGCGTGGCTTCGTTTGCACAGGAGAAAGGTCCCTTTGAGACCAATGCTCTTGGCGACAACGTGTTCTGGGGCGTCGGCATAGGTGGCAACTCAATTTGGAACTGGGCAAATCCTGCTCCTAACGTTCCTTTTGTGACCATGCCTGGTCTTGGTATCGAAGGCTATGTCGGAAAGTGGTTCACTCCCGGCGTCGGTGCCCGTGTAGGTTACTATGGTCTCACTCAGAATCTGTTCAACCAGGGACAGCACGTCCTTGCCGCAGATCTCATGTGGAACTTCTCCAACAGCGTTTATGGCTACAAGGCCGACCGCAAATGGACTTGGGCTCCCTATCTCCGTGCCGGTCTGGAAATGTACTGCAACAATGGTCTCGTGAAGGGAACCAACCGTGAGTGGGTTCTTGGATTCGGCTCCATGCTGATCCATCCTCTCAACGAGAAACTCAACCTTGTTATCGACAACCCTGTTCTTGTCACCAAGACTAAGGAGTCCACCCAGATGAACACTGTGGCATCCGATGGCACCACCATGGGCAAGATCAAGGCTGTCGCTTCCCACTTCTCCTTCCCCTTCAGCATGCTGATTGGTCTCCAGTGGAATGTTGGTAAGACCACCTGGACCACCACCGCCGAAACCGCCGCTGCCGCTGCTGCTGCCATCGCAGCCGCCAACAACGCCGCCGCTGCAAAGCAGGCCGCCGCTGACAAGGCTATCGCAGACGCCAACAAGCAGGCCGAGACTGCAAAGGACGAGGCCAAGCAGCTTGTCGACGAGGCTAAGAAGGCCGCCGGCACCAACATCGAAGGCCTCTTCGATGAGCCCGTGGTTGTTTACTTCGAGATTGGCCAGAGCAAACTCTCCAAGAAAGAGAAGGCACACGCCGAGTATGCAATCAAGAACATCATCTCCCGTGGTGAGAATGTTAAGTTCACCCTCAACGGTAGCGCAGATACCGGCACCGGCTCCAAGGCTCGCAACAAGCAGCTCTCCGAGCAGCGTGCAAAGACTGTCTACAACCTCGTTGATGAACTTGGCGTAAGCCGTGAGAACATCACCGTCGTCGAGTGGGATGGCAAGGAAAGGTTCGCAACTCCTGAACTCAACCGTGCCGTTATCATTGAGAAACAGTAATTTTGCAAACGCAAAAATGTTTTCAGGCTGGCCGATTGGTCAGCCTGATTTTTTTGTATCTTTGCGCGTTAAAAAAATCATATGCAGGAAATCAGGAACATAGCGATAATAGCACACGTCGACCATGGCAAGACCACGCTGGTAGACCGCATGATCTATCAGGCCAACCTGGTGCGTCAGCCGGAGAACCTCGGGCAACTCATTCTGGACAACAATGACCTCGAGCGCGAGCGCGGCATCACCATCCTCGCCAAGAACGTGTCGGTCACATATAAGGATGTAAAGATCAACATCATAGACACTCCCGGCCACAGCGATTTCGGCGGAGAAGTCGAGCGCGTGCTGAACATGGCTGACGGCTTGCTGCTGCTGGTGGATGCCTTCGAGGGCTGCATGCCCCAGACGCGTTTCGTGCTGCAGAAGGCTTTGCAGATGGGCAAAAAGCCCATCGTGGTAATAAATAAGGTAGACAAGCCCAACTGCCGCCCGGACGAGGTGCAGGAGGAGGTCTTCGACCTCATGTTCAACCTGGACGCCACCGAAGAGCAACTGGACTTCAAGACCGTTTACGGTTCCGCAAAGCAGGGCTGGATGTCCCTGGATTGGCGCAAGCCTTCATCCGACATCACCCCTCTGCTGGATGTCATCCTTGAAGAAGTGCCCGCTCCCGCCGTGGTGGAAGGTACTCCCCAGATGCTGATATCCTCGCTGGAATACTCGCCGTATGTCGGGCGCATCGCCGTCGGGAAGATTACCCGCGGGTCGCTCCGCACCGGCCAGCAGATCAGCCTCTGCAAGCGCTACGATATCATCCAGAAGCATAAGATCAAGCAATTGATGACCTTCGAGGGCCTCGGCAAGAGCAACGCCGATGCAGTCGGATGCGGCGATATCTGCGCCGTCGTGGGCATCGAGGGATTCGAGATCGGGGATACCATCGCCGACCTGGAGAACCCCGAGGCTCTGCCGCCCATCGCCGTGGACGAGCCTACCATGAGCATGCTCTTCACTATCAACAACTCTCCTTTCTTCGGC
>JAFZIX010000065.1 GCA_017554135.1 Bacteroidales bacterium
CGATCGCGGCCTGCATGAAGGGGCGGATGAGTTCTTCGGCGCGCACGAATATGCTGCCGATGGTTATGACCTCCGGATTGAGCATGTCTATCACCATCGCCAGGGCCTTGCCGAGGTAGGTCGCGGATGTGCGGAAGATGCTGATTGCCAGTTCATCCCCCGCCTTGGCGGCTTCAGCGACGGTTTTGGCGGTGATGGCGGACAGGTTGCCGTCCGGGCACCACGCCACCTTCTGCCCCATCATCAGCTTCTCCTTGACGGCGGATGCAGCGAGTTGGGCGATGCCTCCCCCGCTGGCGAATCCTTCCACCGAACCGGCCTTGCCGTAGCCCACGGGGCCGAATTCGCTCAGACGGATGTGCCCGAGTTCGCCGGCGTTGTCGTTGGTGCCGGAATAAAGTTTGCCATCCAGCACGAGCCCGGCGCCGAGGCCGGTTCCGAAGGTCAGGAAAACCATGTTCCGGGTGCCACGGCCGGCGCCGTATTTCCACTCTGCAAGAGCGCAGGCGTTGGCATCGTTCTGCAGACCTGCCTGGATGCCGGTGGCCTCCTGCACGAGTTTGACTATGGGGATGTTATCCCAGCCGGGCAGGTTAGGAGGCGACATCACCACCCCCGTTTTGCTGTCCAGGGGGCCGCCGCAGGATATGCCGATGCCCTTGGTATTGCCTTTATTCAGGCCGTGTCTGGCGCAGATGCCTTTCAGTTCGCTGAGAATGCGGGCGATTGTGCTTTGCACGTCGGTGGTGTCGAAGCGCACCTTGTCGGCTATTTCAATGGCGCCATCGGTGTCGATACCGTAGATTACCGCGCATTTGGTGCCGCCTATGTCTATGCCTAAAAGATTGGTTTTCATTGTGTTACAAGTTTATGCGTCGGCAAAGACGCGGCCGTCTTCGAGGGTTATCCGGAGTTTGGTGTATTCGCAGTGGAAGTCGTGGCGGAGGCGGTCCAGGTAGCGGGCGCACTCCCATTTGCACATGGGAAGGTCGTGGAGGAGGTAGTTGCCGCAGGATTCCGGTTCGGTGGCAGGGACCTTGTCCTGCTGCAGGATCCATTCCAGGCATTTTATGGTCAGGCGGCGCATATCCTCCACGGAGTAGGTGCCCGTCATCACCACATACATGCCAGTCAGGCAGCCCATGGGGCCGACGTAAACCACATCGCCCTTGACCTCGCTATTGCGGAACCACGTGGCCATCAAGTGCTCCAGACTGTGCATCGCCGCCGGCGCCACCGCAGGCTCCTTATTGGGCTCCGTGATGCGCAAATCGAAGGTAGTGAACCCTTTATCCTCGCGGGAAACATAAATCCCCGGCTTCAGCCGCGTATGATCGATAGTGAAACTCTGAATGACTTCCATATGTGCAAATATACGTAACTATTTGGACTTGGGGCCTTTTTTTAAGATTAATCGTGCAAGCAGCCTCTCCCTATTAATCCGAGGGCCCTGCGAGTTTATCCTTTCCCACGCTAAAACACTATCTCCACCGGATCTGCGGTGAATGAACTGATGGTAGCCTTGGAATCCGTGAGGAAGTAAACGGCCGTGTTGTCATCATTCTCGTCGTACATGCGCCTCAAGCCAGGATTAGCATCCAGCATGGCCTTTTTAGCCTCCACGCGCGGATCCTCGACGAGGGTGGCGGAAATGCGTATCCACTCTTTTCCGTTGAAGGCGCAGATGGCCACCTTGGGATTCGCAGCAATCTGCTTGGCAACGTTTTTCACATGCCCGGTCTGGATATATAGTTTGCCTTCTATGACCTCCGCCGTGCCAAAAGGCCTCACCTGTGGCTGATCTCCATCTACAGTGGCGATGTAGTAACACCCCGCCCCCTTGAGGAACTCGCGCACCTGATGCATCCCTTCCGGATTGGAAGATTGATAAGTAGCCGGATCCGGGCCTGCTCCCTGGCAGACCTTAGCAGCGTTTTTGCATGAAAAAACAACCGCCATCGCGGCGATAAACATAAAAGATTTCTTGAATAACGTCATAACTGGAGATATTGCTTACGCAAATGTAGTAATTGTTTTACCAGAAATCGGCCACTGAAGGCCATTATTGGTAAAAAACCACCTGATTCGGGTAGTTTTTTACCATAATATGCCATTTGAACGGGGTTTTTGGTAAAAGAATAGACAACCTGCAAGAACAACTGATTTAGGTCCTATGCAAGTTTAACGGCGGTGCCGGAGGCGGTGACCATAAGCATGCCGCCATTCTCGCCAAGGACCTCATAATCGATGTCTATGCCGATTACGGCATCGGCACCCAGGGCGGATGCACGCTGCGCCATCTCGTCCATGGCCTGGTTCCTGGCATCTATCAGTTCCCTTTCATAGGAGCCGCTGCGGCCGCCAACGATGTTGCGGATGCTGGCCGCGAAGTCTTTTATGAAGTTCACTCCGGTGATGACCTCGCCGAAGACCACTCCCCTGTATTCCCTGATTGTGCGTCCTTCAACGGACGGTGTTGTTGTAAGTATCATAAGCTGACCTAATTAAAAGACGAAGGCGTATCTGAGGGTGATGGCGGGGGTGAACATGTGGCGGGAGTTTAC
>JAFZIX010000066.1 GCA_017554135.1 Bacteroidales bacterium
ACCTGAATATCGGCATCAAGGATTATCTGATGAGCGACGGCTTCTCTTCGAAGTTGGTGCCTTTCAAGAACAGGCCTTCTACCAGTTCGTTCGGGGTGGTCGATCCCGACGAGTTGTATCATTATATGACGGAGGCTTATTCCTTCGATGCGCTGAAGACTCCGGGATGGTTCGTGGACTACCAGAACTGCTATACCTTCCTGGCAGTGATGGGTATTCGCAATCTTCATGTGAATTGCGCGAATGCTTTCGTGGCGGCCGGGCAGCCTGAGCGCGCGCTGGAGATGCTGGACCAGAGCGAGGCCGTGATGGTGAATTTCCCCATCTGCGCCATTCCTTTGGGATTCAGCGGAAACGATTATATGGTTGTGAAGACCGTGGAACTTTACGGCAAACTGGGGCAGAAGGAAAAGGCCCGCGAGTTAGCGGTGAAATACGCCGACGAGGTGCTTTCCGCTGCCACGTTCTACCTTGAGTTCTATGCCTGGGCGAAATCCGAGTTCGAACTTTGCGGGAATTATGTTTATTTCTTGTCGGATTCGCTGGCGGCTATTGGCGAGAAGGAGTTGGGGCAGGAGGTTGAAAAGAGGTTTGCGGATCTGATAGGGTCGGCAAAGGAGAAATGATGAGAAAACTGGCGGTTGTTCTGCGACCTCATCTCCCGTGTCCGGCCCTAAAATCTTTTACCACAATTCGGCCATAGAAGGCTATAATTGGCAAAAAACCACCTGATTCGGGTGGTTTTTTACCATAATATGCCATTTGAAAGGGGTTTTTGGTAAAAGAATTCCATCAAGTAATAAGGGTATTCAAAATATTATAATCAAGATCCAGAACCCTGGCCAGTTGCTTGATACCCGCACCTCTACTCTTCCTTAAGTTCTGCGCCAGTTTGATTCTCCCCATCATATCCATATTTCTAATTGACACATCCTCATCCTTTTTTGCCAACTGCCTTGCCACCAGTCTCAACTCATCATCCGACAACGCGTCAAAATTCGCCTTCAGGCAGTTCTTATTCATCTCTATAATCTTATCCTTCTTGATGTACATAAAAGCAATATAAGCCCGAATGCCACCAAAGATGTTCTCAACTTCCTGCCATGCAACAAAATGTTTACTCATTATCGTCCCATCTTCCGAGTATGTCCATTCCGGAGGCAACTCATAGTACACCTGTAAAGTTGCAACCCTTGTCCTGCGGGACATATCTCCAATTCTTCCGATGCCGAACGATTCATGAGCAAAATACAGAGCGGCGGAACTCCACTTGTAAAACCTGGGGTCATATCTGAACCCAGCTTCAATGGGGTTGCGCATCACATAGGCGATAATGCTCATCAAGTCCTCCTTGGTCTCCAAATAATCTGCACTGATGGCCACATTGTTTATATTATATGGCATGGCCCGTACCCTGTTGATCCTGTGTAAAATCAGAGCCATCAACTGCCTGCCGAACCGTTTGCATTCCTCCTCTGTTCCATACAAAACAAGATGAAAATGGGAATTCATAAAAACAAAGGCAATGATTCTGCATTTTAAAATCGTACTGCAATAGGCCAGCAAGTTGACAGCCATTGCAAACTCCCTGTCTGAGATCAGAAGTTTAGGGGTGTCTTCCCCAAATGAATAGACATGATAATAACCTTTTTTCATAATGGCCGAATCTGCAAAAGCTTTATCAAGTTGCCAAATAATTGCGGCAAACATAAACGATAATTTAAGTTTCTGCTGACGATTATCTGTTTTAAAAGGGCCATAAGATTTTTCTTATGATTTGCTTAAACTTAAATTTTACTGTTTTCGTATGGTTTTAGTATCTTTGCAGTTACGAAAATGATACATATGAAACGAATACTTTTTATCGCGACCACGTTGGTCCTTACTTCATGCTTGCTCCTGAATATAAACTATCAGGTCGGCAACGGTGTTTCCGCAGAAACAACTCTTGAAGTTGGAGAGTTTGATTCCATTTCTTCCTGCTGCTCGCTGGATCTTATTTATACCCAGAAGGAAGGCCCTCGATCGGTGGTTCTGACCTGCGACGAGAATCTTGTCGAGTATTATGAAATCCGCGTGGAAGACGGCTCTCTTATAATTGACACCAAGCGCGGAACCAGCATAAATACAAAGGCAAAGTCTTATCTTACAGTCACTTCCCCGACCCTTACCAGCCTCAGACTCTCCGGCTCCGGGGATTGCAATATCACCAGCCCCATTGCCACCGACGGCGATTTCAGTTTCAAGGTTTCCGGCAGCGGAGACATAGAGGCAGACGGCGCGGTTATCTGCAAGAACTTCTACTCTTCTGTCAGCGGCAGCGGCGATATAGATGTTGCCGGAGTGCAGGCGCAGGCTGCTGATTTCAAAGATTCCGGCAGCGGAAACATCGAGGTCGAAAGCATTACAGCGGAGGATATTACGATCAAGATGAGCGGCAGCGGAGACATCGCCCTGATATGCAAGGAGGCCGGTTACATCAATGCGAGCTTGAGCGGCAGCGGGGATTTGAACCTCAGCGGCACCGCCCGTTCCGTTAAGAGCAATTCCACTGGCAGCGGCAACGTGAGATCAGGCAACCTTACAATCATAAGGCAATAGTCTATGCTGGAATTCCCCGGAAAAGAATGGAAGGATTACGAGCTGCTGGACAG
>JAFZIX010000067.1 GCA_017554135.1 Bacteroidales bacterium
CTTCAGGAATTCCTGAGCACTGTGCAGACGGGGGCTCCAGGACATCTCGGAAACGTGAACGAGACCTTCGACACCGGGTTCGATCTCGATGAATGCGCCGTAGTCGGCGATGAGAACGACCTTGCCGCTGACCTTGTCACCAACCTTGAGGTCCGGATTGAGCTTGTCCCAAGGATGGGCGCTAAGCTGCTTGAGACCGAGGGCGATGCGCTTCTGCTGCTCGTTGAAGTCGAGAACCACGACCTTGATCTTCTCGTCGAGGGTGACGATTTCTTCGGGGTGGTTGACACGGCCCCAACTGAGATCGGTGATGTGGATGAGTCCGTCCACTCCGCCGAGGTCTACGAATACACCGTAGTTTGTAATGTTCTTGACCACGCCTTCGAGCACCTGGCCTTTCTCGAGTTTGCCGATGAGTTCAGCGCGCTTTGCTTCCTGCTCTGCCTCGAGGAGAACCTTGTGGGAAACGACAACGTTCTTGCCTTCCTGATTGATCTTGACGATCTTGAAGTCGATGGTCTGGTCCACGAACTGATCATAGTCGCGGATGGGCTTGATGTCGATCTGGCTGCCGGGGAGGAATGCCTCGATGCCGAACACGTCCACGATCATACCGCCCTTGGTGCGGGTCTTGACATATCCCTTGACGATTTCGTCATTTTCAAATGCCTCGTTAACCCTATCCCAGGATTTGAGAGTGCGTGCCTTCTTGTGGGAAAGCACCAACTGTCCCTTCTTGTCTTCTGCGTTTTCTACGTAGACTTCCACCTTGTCGCCGACTTTGAGGTCGGGATTGTAGCGGAATTCAGGAGCAGCGATAACGCCCTCGCTCTTGCCACCGATGGTGACAACAACTTCGCGCTTGTTGACTGCCGTTACTTCTCCCTCGACAACTTCGCCTTCCACGATCTTGGAAAGGGTCTGGTCGTAGGCCTTGCGGATTTCGTCCTTGTCGGCGGAATCATAGACGCCTGAGCCTTCGAATGCTTCCCAGTCGAAGTTCTCGGGAGCTACCGATGCGTTGAGCATCCCGGTTTCTTTTTTAATTTCTTCTGACATAATAAGTTAAGTTGAACAAATTAGTTGTTTGACATTATGTTTTAACCTCTCCGCGGGACATGCCCGCGCGTAAGGGACTGCAAAGATAGATAATATTTTTCATATATTTGCACCCATGAACGAACATCTTTTTCTTACTGATTTAGGTGCTGAAATCCTCAGTTACACCTCATCGGTTTTATTTGTCATCTATCTTGTCTTGCAGATATTCAAGCACAAAGCAATGTGGAATGTCTATATCCCCAGTTGCTTTGCCGCGATCATCACCTTCCTCGACAGCGCCACCTGGGCTTTCGCCGCACTCAACGTGTATTACGTGGCCATGGGAATCGTGGGCATCAAGAACTACAGGAACGTCGCCGCATCGGCCGTGAACGAAGATCCGAACCGCATCCTCCTCAACAGGCTTCCCAGGAGGGATCTCTTCATAGCGATCGGGCTTACCATCGTGGGCATCCCTGCACTGTACTTCCTCCTGACATACCTCCAGGACCACACTCCCCTGCTGGACGCAATAGTCACCACCCTGAGCATAATCGGCACCTGGTGGCTCACGAAATCCTACATCCAGCAATGGTGGCTGTGGATTATCGCCGATGTATTTGCAATCTGGATGAACCTGATACTGGTAGACCTCGGCTACAAAGACAAACTGCCCTTCATCATAATGTTCGTCTTCTGCATCATCTCCTCCTGCATAGGTCTGGTGATGTGGAGCAAGAAAGGGAAGTACGTCAACGCCTAGAACACAACCTCCAGACCATCATACGCCGCCTTCAGCGGGGTGGGAAGTTGAGCGTCAAGTTCGGCTTGGGTAGGATGCAGCGTGCGGGCAAGGTGAGTCAGATAAACATACTGTCCTTCCTGCATGATGAGACGCTTGCGCTTTAGAAGCATTTTCACTGTACGGTGAACGGTGTTCACGCTGGAGTGGGTAAAAAGGCGGTAGTCTTCATCCCCCTTTGCACCCATGCCCATTGTGGCTTCCATGATGAGGCCGGTAATAGGTGTTCCATCCTTCACGTGGGGATCGATGCCTGCGATACGGGCGGCAACCCCCATTATTCCACCGGTATCGGTTGCGTAAATCACACGCACGGGGCCCTTCTCTATCAGATAGATAAGCGCCTGCTCAGTGGCGTTAATGGCATGATTCGCAGGGAGTGCGGTGATGGCGATATCGCCGCAGACGGTGGTCTCCCCTATCCCCAGAGGAACAAGTTCGGGGACCGGAATGCCGGTTTTGGCAGATGCGTCATTCATGCTCTTCCACGCACGAGTGAGCCAGGTTTTACCCAGATATGCCTTGGAAACGCCAAGTTTAAGCAGGGCCTCCGGGTTATAGTGATCGGCATGGGAGTGGGTGTAGAAGATGCACTCGGGCTTGCAGCCTTCCGGGAGCATATCCTCATCCGTAGGCGTGAAGTCTATGAGTATGCGGTTGTCGAGCAGCACGCTGCTGAGCCTGCGATGCTCTCCCCTGTCGTCCGGGCCCTTCCAGTCGGCAGCACCGGTGCCGAGGAAGCGGACATGCAGGCCGCTTTCCTTCTTCCCGGTCTTTTTCTTGTCCATGAAGAATGGGTTGGCATGGACGCCGGTTTCAGCGACTGCTGCAGCCGCAGCGGTAGCGCCCACTGTGCGTAAAAAATTTCTCCTATCCATTATTCTCGACTATTCGTTTTATATCTTCAAGCACGCGGCCGATTTCACGTCGGATCTTTCGTGGGGTATAGCCGTATTTGAGGGCTATTTCCCTGTGGCTGAGGCCGTCGAAGCGACTCGCGCAGAAAATCTCCCGCCTGGCGGCAGGAATGCCGTCCAGATAGCGGGACAGTTCCCTCTCGATTTCTCCGCTCGAAACCCATGCCGGTTCTTCGCTTTCCAGAATCGCCAAATCCGCCTTGAGCCGGGCATCCACAATCCGCTGGCGTGCCGCCCTGTCCCGCAGGTAGTTCAGGCAGCGGTTGCGCACCATTGTATAGAGATACATCTGCGGACTATTCTGCGGCTGCGACTGCGGAATTTCTCTACGGTCCCAATATTTTGTAAACACGTCGGCCACAATGTCTTCCGCCACAAGAGTGTCGTGCACATAGGAGTTGGCAAGGGCCACGAGACGAGGCCTGTATTCCGTGAAAAGACGGGAAAACTCCGATGAACTTATTGAACTCATGCTTCTGCAAATTTATTAACATTTTTTTAATACAAGGGGGGCGTTATGCTGTTTTCAAGTGTTATTATTATGTAACACTAAGACCGCATCCATGGATTTATACGGACTTATCCGTTATTTTAACGGAGACTCGACGGCAAAAGAATCTGCCGAAGTAGAGCGTTGGCTGGAGAACGACACCGACGGTTCCCGCCTTGCTCTCTATAAAGATGCACGCAAAATTTTCGAAGCCACACTTATGCAACCTGCGCCCGTGGCAGCCAATCAACGCAGGATCGCCTCAAACTGGAGACGGATTGCCTCTGGAGCAATAGGCATAGCCGCCGCGTTTGCACTTGTCTTTATTTCTGTGCGCGCGGGCCGGGAGGGCATGCAGCGGGAAATCCAGTCACTCAGCGAAAACGTCCGCGTACCTGCCGGACGCACCCTCGAACTCACCCTCGAGGACGGCACCCGCGTTTGGCTCAACTCCGATTCCGAAATATCCTACCCCAAAATATTCGGGAACAAGTCCCGCCGGCTGGAACTCATACATGGCGAAGTTCTCCTGGAGGTGAGCAAAGATGAGCAGAGGCCTTTCACGGTGAAAACCCCGACTGCAGACATTAAAGTTTATGGCACCCGTTTCAGCGTTTTGTATGACCCCGAAAAGGGCATTTTTGAAACATCCCTCTTTCGCGGAAGCATAGGAGTGACACCTGCGGACGGCTCCCACGGGGAATACAGGTTGAAGAGCGGCCAGAGCCTGTCGGCATGCAGCGATGGCACCTGGACTCTTGGCAGCATCGACACGGAAACCGGCGCAGCCGACTGGATAGACGGGCTGGTAAACATCGCAGGAAGCGACTTCCGCATCCTCATGGAGCGTCTCGAGAAAGCCTTCGGCACAACTATTATCATTCAGCGGAAGGATCTCCCCGAATATGATATTTCCCGTGGCCGCGTGAGGGTTGTGGACGGTATAGACCATGCCCTCGACGTGATTGAACTCGCAGCAGATTTCAAATACAAGCATGACTATAACACTGATACAATAATCATCAAGTAAAATGAAGTACAAGATTCTCATTTTCCTAATGTTGCTTTTTGGCGCGGAGGCGTTCGCGACGTCTTCCGGCCAGAATGGCATCACCCTTTCAAGAAAAGGGGCGACCGTATCGGAGATACTGGATGCCGTTGAAGCCCAAAGCGGCTTCATCTTCGTCACCTCCGGAGCAGACCTCACAATGACAAGGGACATCGACGTGCGGAATGCCAGTATCGATGAGGTACTCCGCAAACTATTCGCCGGAACGGACATCAACTGGACCGTTTCGGGGGTAAATGTTTATCTGTCAAAGCGGGAAAAAGGTACCGCTGCGCAGGATCACGGCTCCACTGAGGTGAGAGGCCGCATAGTGGATTCGGACGGTGCGCCGCTACCCGGAGCCAGTATAATCATTGATGGCACCAACAATGGCGTCATGGCTGGTCCGGACGGGCGCTTCGTGCTCTCCGGAGTCCCCTTTCCCGTGAATGTAACCATCTCATTCATAGGTCTTCAGGACAAGCGCATCACCTTTACCGGCAGCGAAAAGGACCTGCTCATTACCTTGCTCGACACACAGAATGTGCTCGACGACGTAGTAGTCGTGGGTTACGGCACCCAGCGCAGGGTGAACGTCACCGGTGCGGTTGCGGTAGTGGATGGCAAGGACCTTAACAATCGTCCCGTCACCAACACGGCCATAGCCCTTCAGGGTGCGGATCCCGGCCTGCTGATGACCATGGGCAATGGTTCAATCGAAGGACGCCAGTACTCCATGCGCATCCGCGGCCAGGTGTCCCTCAACTCCGGTTCTCCTCTGGTGCTTATAGACGGCATCGAGGGTAATCTTGAGAATGTCAACCCCAACGACATCGAATCCGTTTCCATACTCAAGGATGCATCCGCATGTGCGGTTTACGGAGCAAAGGCTTCCGCGGGTGTGGTGCTGATTACCACCCATAGCGGCACCGAAGGCAAATCCCGCATCACCTATAACGGCCGTGTCGGCGTTTCCATGAACACGACCTCCACGGACTTCATTACCACCGCCTGGGATTACACAAATCTCACCAATGAATTCTACAACTACTACAGGGGCATCAATGCATGGACCTTCACGGACGAACAGATGCAGATGATGTACGACCGCCGGAACGACAAAACCGAGAACCCGGACCGTCCCTGGATCATCCCTGATGAAAGCGGACTATACAAATATGTATATCTGGGTAATTTCGACTGGTACGGCTATCTGTTCAAGCGCGAACGTCCCGAGACCGAGCATAACATTACCATCTCCGGAGGCAACGAGAAGATACAGCATTACACCTCGGCCCGTTACCTTTATCGCGAAGGCGTATTCAATGCCGGTGCAGCGGATATCTGGAACAGTTTCGACGTCCGTTCCAAGGTAGATGCGAAACTCACCCCCTGGCTGCGTTCCAGCACCAACATCAGTTATGAGCGCAGCAAGTACACTTATGGCGGATTCTACGAGCAGGATGGCTCCGACGAAGCAGTGCTCAGCGGGCACAGCGCCTTCTACAATGCCAACCAGAACATCTCGCCCGCGTATGTTCCTTTCAATCCCGACGGTTCCATCAACGTTCAGCCGGGCTTTATGGCGTTGAATGTTTCGCAACTCGGCACCGGCCGCGTGCCCACATGGATGGATGGCCGCAACCACCATCAGAGGACTCGCGGCGCGCTGGTGCTCACGCAGCGCTTTACCTTCGACATTACCAAGGGCCTGCAGTTCATTGCAGACTATTCATACAGGCGCAGGGACAATTTCTACAGTTATCGCAGCCTCCCGGTATCGAACGCTTACGACAACGTGAACAAGAAGTATTATGATTATCCGGGCTATACCAGCGGCGCCGTTTACGACTTCTACAAAGAGTCCCGCATCTTCAACGACGGCAGCATAGCGAACGCTTACCTGCAATACAAGGGCAGTTTCGGCAAGCATAACCTGGGCGGCACCTTCGGAGCCAACTTCGACGACTACCGCCAATCCACCCTCAGCGTCAAGCAGAAAGGCTCCCTCAGCGAATCCCTGTCCTACATCAACATGGCCAACGGCGAGATCGAGGGCCTCAGCGAGACCAACACATCCTACCGTACCCTTGGCATCTTCGGCCGTATCAATTACGACTACGCGGGCAAATATCTGCTTGAGATATCCGCCCGCTACGATGGTTCTTCCCGTTTCCCGGCAAAAGACCGCTGGGGGTTCTTCCCTTCCGTTTCTGCCGGATGGCGTATAAGCGAAGAGCCTTTCTGGGAGCCGCTTTCTGATTGGTGGAACAAGGCAAAACTGCGCCTTTCCTACGGCTCGCTCGGCAACCAGCAGGTGAGCAACTACTACTATTTCACCAAGGTGACCACGGGCAATATGAGCAACGTGACCTTCGACGGAAAGGAAAAGGCTGGATACGCCGGGATTTCTTCCCCCGTCTCCGACTCGCTTACCTGGGAAACGGTCGTTTCCTACAACGTGGGTCTTGACCTCGGGTTCCTGCGCGACAGACTCAACATCCAGGCCGACGCCTATATCCGCGATACGAAAAATATGCTCACCACCTCCATCACCCTGCCCAGCGTCTACGGTGCTTCTTCCCCTAAGGAAAACGCCGCCGACATGCGCACGAAGGGATATGAGGTTTCGGCAAGTTGGCGCGACTCCTTTACGCTGCTCGGGTACAAGATGCACTACGGACTCACCGCTTCGTTCGGCGACTATAAGACAATCATCACCCGTTACAACAATCCCACGAACCTGCTCTCCGACTACTACGAAGGCAGGACGCTCGGCGAGATCTGGGGCTACCATATCGAAGGCCTGTTTGCTTCCGACGAGGAAGCGGCGACCTACGCAGCCAACATCGATGACACATCCATCAACGGAACGGTTTACGGATGCGTCGCTCCTTATGACAAGTTGATGGCCGGTGATGTCATTTTCGCCGATCTTAACGGCGATGGCGTGATCAACTCCGGCAGCAATACCAAAGATGACCCCGGCGACCGCTACATTATGGGCAACACCCTCCCCCGCTACCTGTATTCGGTGCGTGGAGATTTCCAGTGGCTGGGCTTCGACTTCAACATCTTCCTGCAGGGCGTAGGCCACTGCGACTGGTACCCCCATGCGGACTGCGACTATTTCTGGGCCACATACCGCAACGGACGCCCGTCCTTCATATCCACCAGTTTCGAAAGCCTGTGCTGGAGCGAGGACAACCCCAACGCCTATTTCCCCCGCAGGAGGCTCAATTATGCCACCCGCACGCTCAAGGGTGAAAACGCCAACGACCGCTATCTCCAGAATGCAGCCTACCTGAGGCTGAAGAACCTCACTTTCGGATACACCATTCCGTTAAAGACTAAAGCGATTCAGAAGTGCCGCGTCTACTTCTCCGGCGAAAACCTCTGCTACTGGTCTCCGCTCAAGAAGCACTGCATCACAATCGATCCGGAAGTTGCCACTAACGGTGCCTTCCATGACTGTATGTATCCTTACTCCAAGACCTTCTCCCTCGGAGTGGACATAACCTTCTAAAGTACCTGCGTTATGAAAAAGATATTATACCTCATTATAGCAGCAGCGTTGCTCGCATCCTGCGACGGATTCCTTACCAAACTTCCCGAGACCGATCTCTCGCCTGAATCCTACTTCAGCACCGAGCCGGAACTGGAACTCTGGACCAACCGCTACTATGGTCTTCTTACCGACGAGGACGATGCGACCGACGTTTACGACGACTGCAATTTCTCCACATCCACAAGTTCACTCCAGAAGGGTACGCGCACCTCATCGGCCGCCTCATGGAGTTGGACCAACCTGCGATACATAAACCTCCTGTTCGAGAATTCCAACAAGTGCAACGAGATCCCGGTACGCACCAAATATGAAGGTGTGGCGCATTTCTTCCGCGCACTCTTCTATTACGAAAAGGTGCGCCAACTCGGCGATGTGCCCTACTACGACTTCGTAATCCAGTCGGATGATGCGGCGGCGCTGAACAGGCCCCGCGACAGCCGCGGTTATGTGATGAAGAAGATACTCGCCGATCTGGATTCCGCGGCCGTCAAACTTCCCGCCGCGTGGAGCAGCCAGCCTCTATATCACGTTAGTTCTTATGCAGCCCTTGCTCTCAAGAGCAGAGTGGCCCTCTTTGAAGGCACTTTCCGTAAGTACCACAATATTCCTAATGAGACCGTGGACGGCACTGTCCTTTCCCCGGAATGGTTCCTCTCTCAGGCGGCAGATGCTGCACAGAAGGTGATGAGTTCCGGAAAATACTCGCTTTACAAGAAAAGCGACAAGCACCTGGACCCTTCCATGAACACCCCTTACCGGGAATATTTCACACTAGCCGATGCCGAAAGCAGCGAGACCATACTCTCCAAGCGTTACAGCAAGGAACTCAACGTCGCGCATAGCCTTCAGTTCAACTTTGTATCCAGAAGACAAAGCGCAACAAGGCGATTCGTAAACCACTACCTTTATGCCAATGGCAGCCCCATACAGTCCAAGGACAACTGGGAAACATTAAGTTATAAGGAAATGTTCGACGGACGCGACCCTCGCCTGGCCCAGACCATTCAGGGGCCCGGTTACAAGGCGGAAGGAGCCACCACTGCACAGGCGCTTAACCTGGGCTATACCGTAAGCGGCTACAGGGTAATCAAATACATCTGCTCCGATGCCAAGAACCAGGGGTCCACTTCGGAGACCGATTTCCCCTATCTGCGTTATGCAGAGGTGCTTCTCAACTATGCCGAAGCCAAGGCGGAACTGGGAGAACTCACCAACGCAGATGTAATTGCGACCATAGATGTCATACGCGAACGCGCCGGAGTGGCCAAACTGTGGACTGTTCCCACGACGGTCGATCCTTTGATGAGAATCTATTATCCGAATGCATCCGGCACACAACTGGCAGCCATTCTGGAGATACGCCGCGAACGCACCGTGGAACTTTTTGCCGAAGGACAGAGGCTCTATGACCTCCTTCGCTGGAAGGAAGGCAAGTGGATAACCCCGTCATCTACCTCCGGCTTCCAGGGCATCTACATCGCCGCCCTCGGAGAGCAGGATCTGGACGGCAACGGGCAGCCGGACGCCTATTTTTACAAGGGTGCCGGCAAGCCTGCCGGCATAAGCGGCAGCATCCCTGCTTCGAACATAATCCGTATCGGCACCGATATCACCCTGTCGAACGGCAATTCCGGATATCTCGTTTACTACGGCACCGAAAACTATGTATGGAACGAGGACAAGGATTATCTCTGGCCCATACCGCTGGGGCAGATTCAGGCAACCGCGGGAGCTCTTACACAGAACCCCGGTTATGAAGATATAGGCCGATAAATAAAGTTGCTATCATGAAAAAATCATTAATAATCCTCGCTATTGCGGCAATGTTCGCAGCCGCCTGTGATAAGTACGTGCCGGTTTACACCAATACCGACGACTCGAAAAATGCAAACCTCAATCTGAAGGGCAGCATTGCTTCCGGAATCGGCGGACTCGGTACATCATGGGCGGAAGGAGCCCAGATATCTGCTTTTGTCGGATACAATGTGGACTTGCATCAAGTCAATGTTCTATTTGAGGCTGGCACCGTTGAAGGTACAACGGCATCCTTCACCACAAAAATCAAAAAGGTTGAGGAGCAGACTTCCTACGTCGCGCTCTATCCTTATGCGAAGAACAACGCTTACGATGCCGTACAAGACATAGTAAGTTTCTCCCTCCCCACCATGCAGGCATATGTAGACGGTGGAGTTGCGGCGGGAGTTCTCCCGATGATTGCAAAGAGCAGCAGCCAGAACCTCGAGTTCAAGCAACTCTGCGGTATTTTCCGCATCAGCCTTACAGGCGATGCCAAGGTGAATTCAATTGAAGTAGAAGGCCTCAGGATTGCCGGGGCATGCACGGCGAACGCAGCAACAGGCGCCATTTCAATGGGCGAAGAGGCTGGCGACAAAATCACCGTCACCTTCCCGGAAAGCGTCACGCTCGGCACCGATCCCACCGTATTCAA
>JAFZIX010000068.1 GCA_017554135.1 Bacteroidales bacterium
CTCGGCATGGTGCTGAACGGCCCCGAGGAGGTGCTGGACACCAAGGTCCTTGCGCTGAAGGCGGAATACACCCTACCCTTCGACCAGATCCGCGCCTCCGGCAATGGCATGAGTATAGCTGTCATCCCGAGCGAAGCGAAGGGATCTATTGGAGACCGCGTGAAACTATCCTACCCCGTCACCAACGAAGAAAACCGCCGCTTTGTGAAGGTCACCATCCCCTTCGGCGCCGGGCTTGTGCCGGTGAACCAGTTATCCGGCTATCGCTGGGGCTACTACCGCAACGTGCTGAAAGACCGCATCGAGTGCTGGTACGAGGTTTATCCGGAAGAGAAGACGGTGGTTTCCGAAGAGTTCTACGTCACCCGCGCAGGCTCGTTCCAGGCGCCCGTGGCAACGATAGAATGTGAATACGCACCGCACTACCGCGCGAACGATGCGTGGAACGGGCGGATGGAAATATCTGCGAAATGAGTTATCTGACCCTGCGCCCAGGAATGGCCCTGAGCCATTCGATAGAGGACTACCCGGACGGCATCGTCGTGGTGGTGGACAAACCCTACCGCTGGACTTCGGCGGATGTTATCCGCAAGGTCAAGTGGATGGCAATCAAGCACTTCCACAAGAAGAACCTGAAGGTCGGGCATGCCGGCACGCTGGATCCGCTGGCCACCGGGGTGCTGCTGGTATGCATAGGAAAGGCCACCAAATTGGCAGAATCCTTCCAGAAGGAGCGCAAACAATACGTCGCCGGCGTGACCTTCGGCGCCACGACTGCATCGTATGACCGCGAAAAGGAGGTAGATATGTCTTATCCGCTGGATGGGGTTTCGGAGGATGCTCTTCGCGCCGTGCTGCCGTCGTTCATCGGCGAGCAGGATCAGGTGGCGCCGCTTTTCAGCGCGAAGTCTGTTGATGGCGTGCGCGTTTATGAACTTGCCCGCAAGCGTTATAAGGCCGGCCTCCCGGTGGATGATTCCGATATTCTGAAAGCCAGCCGCATCACTATATATGATCTGCAATTATTGAATTTTGGGAAGCCGCCGGTCGTCATTCCTGTCCTCGCCGAAAAAAGGCTCGGCCAGGAAAGTGCCAGACGGCTTAATCCAAGTTCAAGGATTAATGTCGCAGAAATACCTGCAGGCCTTCCGGCCGCAGAGATTATGGTCGACTGCAGCAAGGGAACCTACATCCGCGCACTGGCGCGGGATCTCGGAGAAGCGCTGGGAAGCGGGGCTTTTCTACATAGCCTCCGCCGAACAAAAAACGGGAGCTTCACCATAGATGAAGCCCTCGGTATCGAAGAACTGAAAAGTATCTTTTCTATCTGACCACCACGATGTTCGGGACTGAGCGCTGTCCGTAGTGGTCGAAGCGTTTGTTGTCGTAGGGATGGGATATAACGCCGCCGGGTTTGGTCCACAGAGTGCTGGAACCGCCGCCGTCGAGATTCAGCGCATCCTTGAGTCCGAACATCTTGGCGACCATCGCGGTTTCGTGGATGGTGGTGCCTATGCCCTGGCCGGGGAAGCGCCCGTCAATCACAATCAGATATACCCATCCGTTTGCAGTGGTGCCGATCAGGGTACGGGGGTGGCGCTTCTTATAGAAACCAGTAGTGGGCCATTCGCCGCGGGCCTCCTGCCCGTCCAGCAGCAGCACGGGACCTGCCGCCATCGCCTCCTTATGCCTGCGGGTAATCGGCGCATATTCTGTAGTGTCGCAACGGAATATCTTTACCTTGTGGCAACGCACTGCCATCACTCCATCCACGCGGAAAACCTCCGAAGCGGTTGTCTCCCCGCAGCGAACGCCGTTATCCTGCACAAGGGTGGTAGGATAGAGGGTCTTCATGTTGAAGTAGCTGCCATTGATAGCGCCGAGGGCGTTATGCTTGAGTGCCAGTGCCTCGGTGCTGTCCGCCAGTTCCGCCGATGCATCAACGATATCGGTCTTGAAACGGCGGGCCTTGTAGCGGATGACGGAGATGAACTGGGTGGATTCGAAGAGATTCAGTTGCGCGCAGCCATATTCCGCACCTTTACCCAGAGACTGCCAGTTCCAATCCGCGGCAGCAAAAACATCGGCATCTTTCTTTTCCGGCTCACCGGCAAACAGCGGAAGGGCGAGCACTCCGCAGAGCAAACAAACGATTATCCTTTTCATTACGCGTGAGGTTTAAAGGGTGCAACTTTCATCTGTGCAGGGTTTTCTGGTGCTGCAACTTTTAACGGGCTTGCCCTGGAGTTCGCGGGCGACCTTTGCAGCCACCACGGTGCCGAGTTTCACCTTTCCTTCAGGGTCGATTACATAGAGGGAAGGAATCCACTTCACGCCATAGGCTGCACTGACTTCGGACTCTTTCTTGCCGGCGGGCTCGAACAACTGCACTCCGGGAAGGTAGTTTTCCTTCACGAAATTGCAGAGAGTGTCGAATTCGCGGTCGAAGGATACGGATACAAAGGCGACCTTTTCCGGGTCGGCAGATGCGAACATCTCTTTGAGTTCAGGCACTTCAGCGCGGCAGTCCGGGCACCAGGATGCCCAGAATACCAGCACCACGGTCCTTCCGCGGAAATCCGCGATTGAGACTTCGTTCCCTTCGATATCCTTCAGGGTGAAGTCCGGGACTTCCGTGCCGGGTGCCAGAAGGTCGGTAGCGTACTGCTTGTCCAGTTTATCGTATTTCCTCATCTTGCATCCCGTAAACAACAGGGCAAAAAAGGCGGCAATCGTGGCGAACATAATAAGGTACTTCATGGTGTTGATTGTTAATTCTCACAAATATATAAAAAATGCGGCAAGCACGGGGCTTGTCGCATAATAATTAAATGAATGAACGTTTAATGGATGTCGATCTGTTTGACCGTTTCGGGGGTCACGACCTTCTCGCGCTTTGGCAGATGCACGTTCAGCACGCCATTCTCCATCTTCGCTTCAATCTTTTCCTGATCCACATCGTCCGGCAGCAAAAGGGTCTGCTGGAATTTCTCGTAAGAGAATTCACGGCGCAGATAGCGGCCATGCTTCTTGCCTTCTTTGTTTTCGGCCTTCTTCTCCATACGTATCTGGAGATTGCCTTCGTTATCTACATGAATCTGGAAATCCTCCTTGCAAAGGCCAGGCGCAGCCAGTTCCACGTCATATTCTTTTTCATTTTCTATCACGTTGATGGCAGGTGCGGTGTAATTTGTCCTTTCCATCCAGCTGTTGTCGAAGAAGTCGTTGAAAATGTCCGGCAACCAGCTGTCAGCAGTTCTACGTACAGGTAACATAATTCAAAAAACTTAATCGTCACGGTCTCCGGCCACCCGGCCATCTTGCCGTATCCCTCAGCGGGACACTTTTAGTGATACAAACTGTGAACCAGTGCCAGAAATGCGCCATTTCGGCACAGCTTGTGCCAAAATGGCATAGGTCTTCCAGTGGGCGTAAAATGTAACCGGCTGCACAACAGCATGTTACAGAAAACGCCTATGCATTTTTACATAGGCGTTTTTCATAAGTCATTAATAACCAACCATATGCATTTTACGCATTTTTACTATCTTTACACCATGAAACATTTCGGCATTTTGGGCATCGCAGCCATACTTGCAGCGGTATTAGTTCTAACACCTTCGTGTCATAATTATTCAAAGGTTTCGTTGAAAGAAGTCATAGAGGTGGCGGGACGGCAGGGGGTAGCATGCGACGGTGAATACTACTACGTTTCCGGGTCAACCGCACTCTATAAATATAATATGGATGGCACCCTGGTGCTGGCAAACGAAAGTCCTTTCACCGCCATAACGGCCGGCAGTCCGTCTCCCAATCATATCGGGGATATTGATATTTTCGACGGGGAGATTTATGCCGGATGCGAGTATTTTATGGATGGCGAGGGGCAGAATATCCAGACAGCCATCTATGATGCTGCGACTCTGCAGTACAAGCGTTCCATTACCTGGGAGCCTTCATCCGGGCAGGTAGAATGCTGCGGTCTGGCAGTGGACCGTTCCAGAGGCCTGGTCTGGATGGCGGACTGGGTGGATGGCAGCCATATCTACTGCTACGACAAAGCTTCCGGCAATTATCTCGGCAAGGTGGCGCTTGATCCCGCTCCCGGCCTGCAGCAAGGTATTTTCTGCAAGGAAGACGGGCGAATTCTGATTTCAAGCGACGACGGGGATGCAGAAAACAACGCCCCGGATCATCTGTATATCTGCAATCCTTACAAAGGTTCGGGCAAGGAACTGGTGGAAAAAGCAGAAGTGTCAGTATATATGACTATGGATGCGTTCCGGCGAGCGGGTGAGATCGAGGGCCTCTGTGAGAATCCGGCCACGGGAGAACTCGTGGTTCTTTCCAACCGTGGCGCGCGCATCATTCTCGGCATGCCTCGCGGCTTCTATGACGGCTACGATCACGAAATCCACGAACTGTACGTTTTTCAGTTATAAAGTGTTCCCGGTCCCTCAAAAAACAGGGGGACCGGGGACAAAAAAGGCCAAAAATGCTCCCGGTCCCACGTAAAAATGGAGACCGGGAGCACCTGTATTAAACTAGAAGTCTAGTAGAGTTCGTCGACGGGTTCTTTGTAGTCGTCGGCCTGGGGAGCGGGGGCCTGTTCGCGACGGGGCGCGAAGTTGCGGCGCTCACCGCGGTCCTGACGGTCGCCACGGCGGTCGTTTCCACGACGCTCTCCGCGATCACCACCACGGTCTCCGTGACGTTCACCACGGTCGCCAC
>JAFZIX010000069.1 GCA_017554135.1 Bacteroidales bacterium
GATCCTGAGTCTCGACCGCGAAGCCCGCAAGATGAGCCTTGGTCTCAAGCAACTCACCATCAATCCCTGGGACAGCATCCGCGAGAAGTATCCTGTCGGCAGCCAGCAGAAGGCCACCGTCCGCAACATCACCAACTTCGGTGTCTTCGCCGAGCTTGAGGATGGTGTCGAGGGCCTGATCCACATCAGCGATCTCAGCTGGAACAAGATCAAGCATCCTTCAGAGGTTGTCGCTCCCGGTGACACCATCGAGGTTCAGATCCTTGATTTCGATGAGGCCAACCATAAGCTCAGCCTTGGCCACAAGCAGCTCACTCCCAACCCTTGGGATGAGATCGAGGCCAAGTTCCCCGTCGGTTCCACCGTTGAAGGCACCGTGGCTTCCACCACCGACAAGGGCGCAAACATCGCCCTGGACGGCGCAGAGGGCTTCGCATTCAACCGCGAGCTTGTGAAGGAAGACGGCAAGCAGGCAGTTGTCGGCGACAAACTCCCCTTCAAGGTCGTTGAGCTCCGCCGCAGCACCAGCCGCATCCTCCTCAGCCACCTCCGCACCTATCAGGAAGTGAAGGAGAAGGCTGCAGCCAGCGAGGCTGCAAGCACCAGCAAGGCTGTGAAGAACATCAACAAGAATGTCGAGAAGACCACCCTCGGTGACATCGACGCTCTTGCCGCTCTCAAGGAGAAACTTGAGAAGGGTGAGTAATCGCTGATGAACTTCACGCTGACGATATTGGGTTCGGCTTCGGCCCTGCCCTTTTCCGACAGAAATCCAAGCGCCCAGGCACTGTCCGTGCACGGGCGCTTGTTTCTGATTGATTGCGGGGAAGGGACTCAGCAGCGTATCCGGCAGGAGCATCTGTCGTTCGTGAAGATAGAGGCGATTTTCATTTCGCATATTCACGGGGATCATGTTTTCGGCCTTTTCGGCATCCTCAGCACCATGAGTTTGTATCATCGTGTGGCGCCGCTTAATATTTATGGCCCGGGGAATCTTGGTCCCGTTCTTAATTTTTACCGCTCTTATTTTGGCGCTGACCTGTCGTATGAGGTGATATTCCATGACCTCGGGGCCGGGGCGGCGTCTTTCCTCTACTCGCCGAAAAAAGGCTTCGTAGAGGAAAGCGCCGCGCCCGGCAATGGTGAATGCCTGCTGCGGATCACGGCATTCCCGTTGAATCACAAAATCGAGTGCTACGGATTCAGGTTCGACGAGATAGTCGGTCCCCGCAGCAATCCATGGAAGCCGCGGAGTTATGCCTATGTGTCCGATACGGCGCCGTTCGAGGGGCTGGCCGGGTACGTGAAGGGCGTGGATCTGCTGTATCACGAGGCGACCTATCCTGCGGAGATGGAGGATAAGGCCGCACAGTATTTCCATTCTACTACTACGCAGGCGGCCGCCTGCGCAAAAGAGGCCGGGGTCGGCAGACTGATCATCGGCCATTATTCCTCCCGGGTAAAGGACATCGCCAGCCTGGGCGGGGAATGCAGGGAGATTTTCCCTGAAAGCTATACCGTAAATGATGGAGATGTCTTCGAAATTCCGTATATTCGCGAATATGAAGAGAGTTCTCCTGATTCTTGTTGCGATGCTGACGGGGCTGATAGCCTTGTCTGATACTCCACAGAACGAATATATAAAGAAGTATGCGCCCGTGGCCGTGAGCGAGATGGCTCGTTCCGGCGTGCCGGCGAGTATCACTCTTGCGCAGGGGATGCTGGAGAGCCGCTACGGCCTTTCCAGTCTGGCTGCGGACGGCAACAATCACTTCGGTATCAAGTGCCACCGCAATTGGAAAGGCAAGAGCATGCGGGTGAATGACGATGCCCCTAACGAGTGCTTCCGGGTGTATGGGAGCGCGGAGGAGTCCTTCAAAGACCATAGCGATTTCCTGCGCTATCAGGACAGGTACAAGGATCTTTTCGAACTGAAGCCTACGGACTACAAAGGCTGGGCGCGCGGGCTGAAGAAGGCCGGGTATGCCACCGATCCGAAATATGCCGAGAAACTGATCAAAATCATCGAGGATTACCAATTATATAAATATGATACGGGAGGAGCCGTGAGTTCCGGCGGAGATTCCGCTCCCGCGCCCGTGGCAGTGCCCGAGAGCCCTCTGAAGATAGAGAAGAAGGCGCAGGTGGAGGTGCAGAACCCCGTGCGGCGTTCGCAGGCGAATGAGACCTACAGTTTCCGCATGGACCGCAAGGTCTACAAGAAGAACGGCATCCTCTGTGTGTATGCCGAGCACGAGGACACCTACGAGAGCATCGCCCTGGAATTCAATCTCTTCCAGAAGGAAATCCTCCGTTTCAACGACGTTTCCGCAATGCGGCCGCTGAAGATAGGGGAGGTGGTCTACCTGAAGCCCAAGAAGCGCCAGGCGCCTTTCGGCCTTCCTATGTACGTGGCTGATGACAAGCCGCTTACGCTCTGGGAAATCTCCCAGCGTTTCGGCATAAAAATGAAATTCCTCCTGAAGTGGAATCCGGGTATGCCGGCGGACTATATGCCCATGGAGGGTGATGTTATCTACCTGAAAAAAATCAAATGAAGAAGAAAGGAAATAAATGGCTTGGAAGGCTGCTTGCCGGAGTGTTTGTCGCGATCGTCGTAGTGGGCGGAGGCAAGGCCTGGACATGGCTGAGCGACAATAAGTTACCCAATGTCAAGATGGGCAGGGACCTCTATGTTTATCCCTATACAACATCGGAAGATGTGCTGGCGGAACTGGATTCCTGCGTGAGCCGCCCCGGCAGTCTGAAGCGCGCCTTCGAGGAGCATCAGGTCGCACATTATATCAAACCCGGGCATTATCTGGTTAAAGCAGGGCAGACCAGCGCCTATATTTCCCGCATGCTCAACAACGGCTGGCAGACTCCTGTGCAACTCCGCATTCCGGCTGTCCGGCTGAAAAGTTCTCTCGCCAGGGCCATCTCTTCGCAGATGATGACGGACTCTGCCACGGTGGCCGAAGCTTTGATAAATGATCAGATTCTCGGGCGCTATGGATTCAACTCAGCAACGGCCTTTTCCCTCTTCATTCCGGACACCTACGAGATGTATTGGACCGCCTCTATAGACGATATATTCGCACGGCAGAAGAAGGCCTGGGATGCCTACTGGACGGAGGATAACGTCGCTAAGGCCAAACGTTTGGGCCTCAGCAAGTTGCAGGTGTCTATCCTGGCTTCTATAGTGAAGGGGGAGAGCAATCTCCCGAAGGATTATCCCAAGCTTGCCGGAGTGTATATCAACCGTCTTCGCAAGGGGATGAAACTGCAGGCCTGCCCGACCGTGGCTTTCCTCCTGAATTACGAGACGACTCGAATTCTTAACAAAGATTTGCAGATAGATTCACCATACAATACCTACAAATATGCAGGTCTTCCTCCGGGGCCTATTGCCGTGCCCGGAAAGGAGTATCTTAATGCGGTCCTGAACCCGGATACTTCATCCGGTTTTCTCTTCTTCTGCGCCGATCCGTCCTTTGACGGTTCACATCGTTTTGCCCGCACTTACTCGGAGCATATGAAGAATTCGCGGGATTATCAAACTGCGCTTGCAGCAAGGGGGAAGTGAATATGGAAGAAATCGTCGCCAGAGCCAGGGCTTTTGCCCTGAAGGCGCTAGCGGATGAGCAGCGCTACGACGGGACGCCCTTCATCGGGCATCCCGACGCCGTCGCGGCCATCGCCCGCGACGAACTCGGCCTGCCGGCCGAGTGCAGCGCCGCGGTCTATCTCCACGAAGCCACCAGGGCGCATAAAGATTTGGATATCAGCGACTTCCCTCAGGATGTGCTGACCATGGTAGACGGCCTGAACAAGATTTCTACCATCAAGCCGAAAGACACCCGCCTGGAGGCTGAAAACTATAAGAAACTGATAGTCCAGTACTCCACCGACCCTCGGGTTACCGTGCTTAAGATCGCGGACCGGCTGGAGGTGATGCGCAAACTCTCCATCTTCCCTAAGAGTTCGAGGGATCAGAAGATACTGGAAACCCTGATGCTGTATATCCCTCTGGCGCACCAGTTGGGGCTATACAACATCAAGAGCGAACTCGAGAACATCTACTTCCGCTATGCGGATCCGGAGCAGTACCGCACCATCACCAACAAACTCAAGGCCACCGAGCGTGACCGTGAAAGGCTGATGGAGGAATTCATCGAGCCTCTCAAGCAGAAACTGCACGAGGCCGGCATCGAATACAAACTGAAGATACGCACCAAGACAGCCTATTCCATCTACCGCAAGATGCAGGTGCAGAAAGTGCCTTTCGAGGGTGTGTACGACGTTTTTGCCATCCGTTTCATCATAGACTGCGAGCAGGATCCCGTGCTGGAAAAGGAACTATGCTGGAAGGTATATTCCTATGTGACCGAGGAGTATGAACCGGATACCTCGCGCCTCCGGGACTGGCTCACCACACCCCGCCCGAACGGCTATGAAAGCCTGCATATCACCGTTAAAAACAAGCGGGGGAATGCCCTGGAGGTGCAGATCCGCACCAAACGGATGGACTACGAGGCCGAGAACGGGCAGGCCGCCCACTGGGCCTACAAGGGAGTGCAGCACGAGGCCAGCATGGACCGCTGGCTGACATCCGTCCGCTATGCGCTCGAGCATCCTTCGGAAGCCAAGCCGGAGGATCTGCCCCAGCCGCCGAGCAAGGAGATATTCGTATTCACCCCCACAGGCGAACTCAGGATCCTCTCTGCAGGTGCCTCGGTGCTGGATTTCGCCTTCAATATCCACACTAACGTGGGCATCCACTGCACCGGCGGCCGCATCGGTGGAAAGGCCGTTTCCATCCGCGAAAAGCTGCACACCGGCGACACGGTGGAAATCATCACCTCCAAGAATCAGCGCCCGAACCAGGACTGGCTGAATTACGTCGTTTCTTCCAAGGCCCGCACCAAGATCCGTCAGGAGCTTGATGCCGAAGAGCGCAAACTGGCTGCAGACGGCCGCGAACTGCTGGAGCGCCGCCTAAAGAACTGGAAGCTTGAGTGGCCGGACGACATGCAGCAGGAGTACATGAAGGCCCGCCACTACACCTCCGTAATCGCTTTCATGGCGGATATCGCCCGGGAGGTGGTGGATGTGAATGACATCAAGGCCTACATCCTCAAGCAGGAAGAAGGGCCGCAGGAGGTAGTGCAGGCCAGCAAGGAGCGCAACCTCAGTTTCAGTTCCGGCTCGGATGAAATCCTGGTCATCAACGCCAAGAACGTCCGCGGGCTGGACTACAAACTTGCAAAGTGCTGCAATCCGGTTTTTGGGGACGATGTATTCGGCTTCGTGACCCGCACCGACGGCATAAAGATACACCGCATGGGCTGTCCCAACGCCGCTCAGTTGATGGAGAAGTATCCCTACCGCATCCAGAAGGTCGTCTGGCAGGATAGTGCTTCCTCCGGCGATTTCCAATGCACGCTCAACATCTCCGCCGACAGGGAACAGGCTGCCCTGGCGTCTATAATGGAGATTATCGGGCAATACAAGGCCTCTATGCGTTCGTTTACGGTGAATGAGAACAGCCGCGGGGGCACCTACGACATCTCTGTGCGCCTCCTGGTGCCTTCCAATACCGAACTGGACAAGATCATTTCCCAGATCGGAGCGCTTAAAAATGTCCTCCGTGTAAAGCGCGTCTAACCGCTTTTTCCATACTCTTTCGTAGCAGGTGAATATTCATCGAATATTCGCGTGCAGGCCATTTAATAGTCAAAAATGGAACATTTTTGCGCGTTTTTTTGTACATTCGTAATTTGTGGGGGTATTACCCATACCTGATGATGGACTATAGGAAATTCATAATCGCCATTCTGGTGGCCTCTATTGGCGTTTTTGCCCCTCAGTTGAAAGCTGAGAGCACCAAAGAGGTGCGTGTCCCCCTATACTTCCTCACCGACAAATACGAGCACGATCGCGACAACATAAGCAACAATTCGTCGTTGGATTCCCTGTCCCGTTTCCTGACCAAAATAGGCGTCGGCAGCGTGCGGCATATCGATATTACCGGCTACTGTTCTCCTGAGGGGGGCTTTGAATACAACCTCAAACTCAGCGGCAAGAGGGCCGATTATGTACGTGATCTTCTTTTGGACCGTTTCCCTGATCTGCAGGGCAAGATTGAAACGCATTCCGGCGGCGAGGCCTGGGAGAGTTTCAGGACCCGCATCCAGAAAGACAGGTTCCTGACTCGTGCTTCCCGCGAGAAGATCCTGGCCATCATGGACCAGGAGGGCATCTCCCCGGATACCCGCGAGTGGAGGTTGGCGAACAAACTTGGCGTCGATCCTATCATCGGTCAGATCTGGCCGTATATGGAGCGCAGCCATTTCCCTTATCTGCGTAGTTGCACGGTGGTTATCCTCGCAGAAGATGTTGTTGTAGAGCGTGTGGAGGAGCAGCCGGTTGAAGCTCCGGTAGAAGTGGAGGAGACCACCGTAGAGGTGCCTGCAGAGGTTCCGGTAGAAGAGGAGGCTCCTGTGGAGGTGCCTGCAGAGGTGTCGGTGGAAGCGCCGGTGGAAGCGCCGGTGGAAGCGGAAGAACCTGCAAAGGTAGAAGAACCAGTAGCAGCCCCCGCAGATACAGTGGAGGCTAAAGTGTTGAAAGACAGTGTGATAGTAGAAACGCCTCTACAGTCAGACACGTTGAGGCGTTTCCGGGAAGTCCCTGACAATCAGCAAGTTAAGCTCCATGTACGTGAGTCCGTTCTGGGCATCAGCACCAACATTCCCTACGACATCACCTGGATCCCCGGCTACGGCCTCACATCCGTGCCGAGTTTCAGCCTTGAATACTATCCTGCCAACCACGGCCGATGGACCTTCGGCCTGGACGTGGAATGGCCGATGTGGCAGCACTGGGAAAGCCATCGCTTCATGCAGATCAACAACATCACCGTCTGGGGCCGCCGGTACTTCAAGCCCTGGGATGAAGTGTATGCCGGGCCTTACATGTTCGGCAGTGCAAACGTGGTCCGCTCTGGCATAGGTTACGACAAGAAGGGCTGGGAAGGAGAAGGCGCCGGGGCATCCGTCGGCATAGGCTACAAGCATTATTTCGGCCGCAGCCGCCTCTATTTCGACACCGGTATTGCAGTGGGCGGATTCTACTTTCAGCAAGAGGGCTCTGCGGATTTCTACGCCTTCCGCAACATGGAACAGTTGAGCGAGAATCCCA
>JAFZIX010000070.1 GCA_017554135.1 Bacteroidales bacterium
AGGAAACCGTGTATCATCTTTATAAGGTCTTAAGCCCCAGGCCGGGGCGGTCAGGCAGGGTGATGCGCCCGTCCTTTACAATCATTCCTTCGAATAAGTCGTTGCTGATCAGCAGATTGCCGTCGAGGTCGGCGAAATCCGCCAGAGGGCTGAGATGTGCCGCTGCGGTGACCGCGCAGGAGGCCTCGGTCATGCATCCGACCATCACCCGCATACCTTCCGCCTGCGCCCAGGCCGCCATTCGGAAGGCCTCGCGCATGCCTGTGCACTTCATCAGTTTGATATTGATGCCATTGTAGGCTCCGCGGATGGCCGGGAGGTCCTTCAGGCGCTGGATGGCTTCATCCGCATAGATGGGAAGGGGAGAGTGCTCGGTGATCCAGGCATTGTCCTCCAGGCGCTCCTTTGGCATGGGCTGCTCCACCATCACCACTCCGTGCTCCTTGAGCCAGAAGATCTCGTCGAGTGCCTTGGCGCGGTCTTTCCAGCCCTGGTTGGCATCCACCGCCAGCGGCAGGTCGGTCACGCTGCGGATGGTTTCTATCATCTCCTTGTCATTCTCCAGACCCACCTTGACCTTTAGAATTTGAAACATTCCTGCGCATTCTTCGGTTTTCTCGCGCACTATTTCAGGAGTGTCGATACCGATGGTGAAGGTGGTGCAGGGCGCTTTCTTCGGGTCCAGCCCCCATATGCGGTACCACGGCTGGCCAAGCAACTGTCCCACGAGGTCGTGAAGGGCTATATCCACCGCCGCTTTCGCCGCGCTGTCGCCGGGGGAAAGGGAATCTACGTACGCGAGTATCTCTTCGAGTTGGAACGGGTCGCTGAACTTACACAGATCCACTTTCTGGAGAAAGTTGCAGACACCCTCCACGCTCTGCCCGAGGTACGGTGGCATCGAGGCCTCCCCGTGCCCGGTGAATCCGTCATATTCGATGCGCACCTGCACTCCGGGAGTGGTGGTGCGGGAATAAGATGCAACCGTGAAGGTATGCCGCAACTGGAGTTCGTAGGGGAAGAAACTCAGTTTCATCCGTGCACTGCCTCCGGCGGAATAGGGAACCGGGCCCTTCCGGGGGGTGCTGCATCCTTGCAGGCCGCCCGAGAGCGCCACTCCTGCGGCGCCGAGGGCCGAGGTTTTGAGAAAGTCGCGTCTTTTCATATCTATACAAATATAGCATTATTTGTTTTATGGGCAGAATAATCATATCTTTGTCTTAATGAAAAAACTTATATCCATTTTAGTCCTCTCTGTTCTGTCGGCCGCCGTTTTTGCTCAGCCGCTAAAAAGGAGCGAGATCCGCACGGACAGCGTGCATAGCGCCATCCTTGGCGAAGACGTGAACTTCAATATCTATCTGCCGGCAGGCTTCGACGCCGCTTCGGCGCAGAAGTATCCGGTGGTATACCTGCTCCACGGCCTCTACGGCACCAACGTAGACTGGGCCGAGCGCGGCCACATGAAGGATGTGGTGGATATGCTGGTTGCATCCGGCGAAATCGTAAAGATGATAATCATCACCCCGAATGCCGGCCATCCGGATGCCCGTAATGTTCAGAACGGGTATTTCAATGTGCCCGGCAGGGCCTACGAGGATTTTTTCTTCAAGGAGTTCCTGCCCGAGGTGGAGAAGCGCTACCATGCCTATGGCGACAAGGAGCATCGCGCCATTATGGGCCTTTCGATGGGCGGCGGCGGTTCAACCGTCTACAGCCAGCGCCATCCGGACATGTTCTCCAGTTGCTATGCAATGAGCGCGTGGCTGGACCAGGATCCCAAGGCCATCAAGAACCCGAACAACAAACTTGGAATAGTGCAGCAGTCGGTGCACGATCATTCCGCCCTGGCGTTCATAGATAACGCCGATGAGGCCACCGTCAAGGCCCTTCGCACTGTGAAATGGTTTATCGATTGCGGGGATGACGACTTCCTCCTCAAACTTTCGATGGATCTCTACATCAAGATGGCGGAGAAGGGCATCAAGAGCGAACTTCGCGTGCGGGATGGCTGGCATTGCTGGGAATACTGGCACCAGGCCCTGCGCATGGCACTTCCCTTCGCATCCCGTAACTTCAGCGCCGCAGAATGAGACTAGGTCCGCTGACTCTGCTGCTTTGCGCGCTTCTGGCGGCCGCCTGCTCCCGTCCTGCAAAGGATGAAGGATGGTGGCAGATGCGAGGCATCGTGCTGAGTACCAAGGAGTTGGCGGAAGTCGACTGGCCTGCCATCGCTGCCGGCAACGGCATCAATACCATCGGCACCCACATCACTCCTTCCGAAGTCCTGGGCTTCCTGGAAACGGAGGAGGGGCGCGCTTTCACCGCCGCTTGCAGGAAGCAGGGGATAACGGTGGAGCATCAACTGCATGCGATGGGGGAGTTGCTCCCTCGCGAGTTGTTTTCGGAGGATCCGGAGATGTTCCGGATGGATTCTTCCGGCGTGCGGACGGCGGATTGCAACTGCTGCGTGCATTCGGAGAAGGCGCTCTCGATCATAGCCACCAACGCCGCCCGGCTGGCTAAGCAATTGCGCCCCGGGAATCACCGCTACTACTTCTGGCTGGACGATAACGCGCCGGTCTGCTGTTGCCCCCTATGCCGGGAGTTTTCCCCCAGCGAGCAGGCCCTGATAGTGGAGAACCGCATGCTGCGGGAGATCCGGAAGGTGGATTCCAAGGCCCGCCTGGCGCATCTTGCCTACTCGCACTTCATGGATCCGCCCGTGAAGGTGCAGCCGGAGGAGGGGATTTTCCTGGAGTTCGCACCCATCTACCGTTCGTGGGACGTGCCGCTGGTGGTGGAGGATGCGCTCTGCCCGCGGGGCTATCCGGTTTCGAACGGGGACAATCTGCGTTGGCTGGAGGCCAATTTGCAGGTGTTCGACGCGGAGGATGCGGTGGTGCTGGAGTACTGGCTGGATGCGTCGCTTTTCAGCCGGTGGAAGCGCCCTGCCGCGGAGTTGCCCTGGCGTGCGGATGTCTGCCGCAGCGACATGGCGACCTATGCCCGCTATGGAATCCGCAACGTGACCTCCTTTGCGGTGTATATGGATGCGGAGTATTTCGAGCGTTTCCCTTCTAAGGCACCGGTTGAAGAGTACGGGGCAATGCTCCGCTCTTTCCGGCATTTCCGCGGCCTGAGTGACCCCTGGGACGGTTTGGAGGATGAAACTCAGGTGTCGGTATGCTCGGACGGCAGCGAGTTGAGTTTTTGTTTCGAGGTGCCGGATTCCACGCTGGTGGTTACTGACGGGCCTTCTGAAAGGTCGGTGGATTTCTCCGACCGGGCTGAAATCTTCTTGAGTTGCGACCCCGCCATGGCCCGCTACTACGGCTTCGAGATCGACCTTTCCGGCAAGGTGATGGATTATGCTTGTGCTTTCTACCGTCAGTTCGATTATTCCTGGACGGGCGATGTTAAGGCGGTGGGGCAATTGGTAGATGGTGGTTACCGCGTAGTAGCCACTTTCGACATGGATTACCTGCGTTCGCTGGGCCTGGTTCAGCCCGATGGCGCCATCCTTATGGGTCTCTTCCGCGCCGACGCCCTCGGCCCAGACCCTATTAGCCCCGACGGCACAGCCACCGAAATCCGCTGGTACACCCTCCGCGACCCCCACACCCCCGAACCTGACTTCCACATCCCCGCCACCTTCTTCCCGTACCAATTATAGTCCAATGCCTTATGAAAACGCCGCGAATCCTCTGTTTCATTATATCGCTTTTTCTTGCCACTTCAATGGCCGGGCAGTCCGTTACCTTCGCTGTGGATGAGGTAGAGCCGGCAAGTAAACCGTTGGGCTGGAAACAGAGTGGGGCAAAGATTGCCAAAAATCTGCATCAGCCACTTCCCGACGATTTATTCTCTGAATGGGAGCCGGAAATAATTGCCAATAGTTTTGCTGACGAGAAGAATATGTGTGCTATTGGGGAGGATGTGGTTTTCCAGATGTTGCTAAGGGCTTGGTGCCAGCACAGGCCGGTAGTCCTGACCCCGGATGCAATCTGGCTGGTCATCTGCCAGCAGCTAAGCCATGCCGTTAATAAGAATCCGGAGAAATATCGCAAGCTTCTGGTGAATCACGATGGACAGAAGACTCTTCGGCTCCAGGTTTTAAATGATTTGCTTTCGGATCAAGCCGATTGGGAAGGACTTATGGCGCGCTTCGCGGCGGAAATCGGCAAGTATACCAATAACGATATAGCAACGAAATTGGTGGCAGATTTCTCCACCACCGGAACGGATGAATTAATCGCCTCGGAAGTAACCTTGATGGACGTTGTGAAGCCCTTCTTCAAATATGAAGCCTTCTATGTCGTTTGCGGCATCCCGTCCATAACCCTGACCGGCACTCCCGAAGACTGGCAGAAAGTCTTGGATAAAACCCGCACTTTGAGTGATTACGGTTTTGGCTGGTGGGTGGAAGACCTGGAACCGATCCTGGGGGAATTCATAAAAGCATCCGAGGGACAGCCGGATATCTCTTTTTGGAAAGATATTGTCAAGAAAACCCGTCCTCAGACCATCCAGGGGCCGACCTGCTCGAAGAAGCAGCCGAAGATGACCAAATTCGACGGCTGGTTCCTTAAACTCTTCCCATTCGATAACGACGGAAGGACGCCATCCGAGGTCACCATCTCAAAGACCATGCTAGCCGAGACCGTATGCGTGCCGCTAAAATACGACATCATGGACCCTTCTGGCAAACTTATGAAGACTTATGACCTGGAACTTGTTGCAGGCATAGTCGGAGTTGTGGATAATCCCGTAGACTTTAGCTTGACTCCCAAGATAGGCTGGTTTGTGCGCACGGTAAAAAGTGAGGAAATCATCCAGCAGGAAAAACACAAGAAAGATTCAATTTTAAATTCTTATCTAAAGAAACCCAAGCATTTAACGCGTCGTTATGTCAGGGAATCCGACGTTGCAAACGATTCCACCATTAGATATTGGAGTGAAGGCCCCTTATCTTTTGCTGATTATCCGCAGGCAGATTATGGTATATCGCGTGCAGAGAGGGTCTGGAAGGACGGAAACACAAAGATAATAGCAGAGGAGTACCGCAGTTTTATGTATAAGAGCCCTTATCAATGGCACCCGGAATTCAGGACTCCTTCTAAACTGCAGTTTTTCCAGGCTGGCTTCGATAATGTGGAGATATGTGCACGGCGCATCCAGCAAAAGTATTATGAATCTTCATTTGGCAAAAGTTCTATCGATTCTTTGCTGAACGATGCCGACAATGCTTTTGCAAGGATGAACCTGAATTCAAGGCAAGGGCAGAAGGCTGATGTCGTGCAGCATTATGCCGACAGCATAAAACAGGAATTGGCAAAAACCAAAGCGCTTGACTATAGGGATTTGACGATAAGTCCCAAGGATGCAGGTCTAGGTATGCATTATGGCTTTGGAAGTAAGGTGTACACCGGGCGCCCATCAGATTATTTAACTCCGTTAGCGGGTCTGGATTTCGGCTTTGATTTATGGCTCAGCAAGGTTAATATCATCTTAGATGGATTAGTTGGTTGGGGCGGGGGATTGAAAAAAGATATTCCTCGCGATGGCTACAAATGGAACGCAGGGGCAAGAATGAAGGGCGGCAGTTTGTCGGCATCTTTAGGCTACACGGTATATGACTCACAGTGGTGGGGAATTACTCCTTATGCCGGTGTCGGTGCAGGATTCATTGATTATCCAGTGCATCCTACCGACATACAGAAAAATGACGAAATACAAGGAACTCAATACCAGTTTGGGGTTTTGGCAGATTACAAGTTATACAGAGTGCTGAGGCTGTCGCCGCCATTTCAAACGTTGAAAGAATGTTCCATACGCACGAATTGTTTCGTCGCCTATTCCTCATACCTGTTCCTTGGTCCCTCATGGACCATCAACCTCAGCATCAGCGTGAACCTTGTAAAGTGGATACAGATGCAATAAAGCCGACGCGGATAATTCTGAAAAATTGCTATATTTGCAGTCCCTTTCACCGGGTGAGATGTCCGAGTGGTTGAAGGAGCCTGCCTCGAAAACAGGTGTACGGCAACGTACCGGGGGTTCGAATCCCTCTCTCACCGCTCAAAGCCGACCTTCCGTCGGCTTTTCGCGTCTCGTTCGGGATTCGGGCAAGGTCTAATTCCAGGCCCGGGACCTTGCCCGCAAAACGGCCCCCTAGAACATTGCAGTGGGCAAGGTCTGCCACCTAAAGTTAGACCTTGCCCACTTGAAGAAGTTTTGCGTTATCCCTTACTCCTCTTTCCGTTTCAGGTAACGTACGGATCCATCGGATTCAGTCCACTCCATCTTATCCTTTGAGTAATCCAGGCGTGCTTTGACGATGCGTTTTTCCCCTTTTTCCGCCATTTCCTTGAAATTGGCAATTCCCTGTTCCCGGTACCACTTTACCCAGGAGTCCAGGCTGTCCTGCATGTTCTCTTCCGGCACCAGATTGCTCGGATCTATTGTCAGATCCGCCGTACTGTAGTCGGGGGTCAAAACCAGTGAGTCACTCTGAAAAGTCCATTTGCCACGATAGAAAAACCTCATCTTCAGTTTGCCGGAAAAGAACAACGTCTTTATGAAAGCTGATGAGTAGTCAACCGAAAAGTCATAACCATGGTCTCCGTGGAAGTCATATTCGTTGGTTTGATCCCCCACATTCAAGATCCAATGGCCCAGCAATTTCGACCGGGTCAGGGAAATGCCCTTCTTGTTGATGTTGTTGACATAGTTTTCCAGTTCCTTGTCCGTGATGCCCATCAGGAATTTGTTCTCATCATTCACCCCGGTCCCATAGTCAATCACTTGAGTCAGATAGTTCACCCGGGAAGAAGAAACATTGATGTAGTAAGCAACCTGCTTTTCGTAGAGTTTCTCTTTCAGGAAAGGCCTTAGCGCGGCAGTATACTCTTCCTGCGTAACCCATCCGGTTCCCATGATAAAACTCATGAATTCGCTGTCAGGAATGGGTTTCTTCCACATCGTTGATTGATTCAGGCCATCCTGAAACCCTTGCCTGTAATGATAGAAACTCTGAACATTGTCCAGGAACGCCATGTTTCCCAGATTTTGCCAGGTATCCAGGTCGCTGTTGAAAATCCTCTCCTTGGAAGTGTCGAATCTGAAATCCGTTTGGGAATCTGCCAGAATGGTCAGGACTTTGTTCAGCGTATCGGAAGGCACCTCTTCCAGTTGATTCCTTTGTTTCAAGGCCGACCGTAGCAATTCGCCTTCCTGTTCCTCTCGTTCCTTCAGGTCTTTAAGAACATTGATGGTATTGTCGATGTCATGGATGACCATGATGGCCGTGAGGCGTCGTGCCTGCTCCTTTTTGCGGTGCTCAAGCATCCCGCTCACGACAAAGGTCAGCGCCACACCGATGGCGGTTCCTATGACCGTGATAAAAAACTGCTGCCAGTCAATCTTTTTGCGGATTGTCTTCTCCACCATGCTGCTACATCTTCTTCACCTTCTGCAGGAATTCACGTACACGTTCGGTGTACTCCTCGGGGTATTTGGCATATGAATTAGCATGCACTGCGCCATGGGCCACCCACATTTCCTTATAGCCGTTCTTCTTGGCATTATAGTTCTGCCAGAGATGATCGAACGGCACGAAGTCGTCGGCATCACCGTGGATGAACAGCATCGGACGGTCGCACTTCTTGAGCTGCTTCACAGAAGAAGCCTGCCAGAATCCCCAGCCGTACTTGATCTTGGTCACGAGACTGGCGCTCTGCAGCACATCCGGCGGGATGAAAGCGAAGCTCTGCTTGCGGTTGTTGTTGAACTGAAGCACCACGGAGGCATATCCGCAGTCTTCCACGAATGCGCGCACATATTCCGGCAGCGGATCGCCGCTGGTCATCATGACGGTGGCTGCGCCCATCGAAACTCCGTGGAGCACCATGAAGTCGTCCTTGAAGATATCGTGTGCCACAGGAATCCACTTCTCTATGTCCAGACGGTCGTTCCATCCCATCTGGATGTGGTCTCCCTCGGAATAGCCGTGATACTGCAGGTCCGGGAAGAGTACATTATAGTTGAAGGTATCGCGATACATTCGCACCAGATAGAGGAATACCAGGTGGTTGTCGCCGTAGCCGTGCACTACGATAGCGGTGCCCTGTGCAGAGGCAGGATTCTTTGCAGGTACATAGCATGCATGCACCTTGAAATCTTTATAACCTACGATGGTCGTATCCTTAAGAATACCCTGGGCCTTCAGGCCGTCATACCAGGCGGTGGAGCCGGGCATCAGGGAGTCTGCTTTGTGGCGGGTGCGCTCAATGTCGTCGACGCCGTGCGGGGTAGGGGCCAGTGCATAGTTGGACATGAAACGTCCGGCCATACAGCTGGAGAGCAGAGGCACCATCAGAAGTGCCGTCATGATCCATTTAAAAGCTTTTTTCATATCAGTTAAAGTGTTATTGTGCAACAAATTGGTATATAATATATCCTTGCTGGCGGTCCGGGGCGGTAGTGCTCATCGAGAACTTGGACATCCTGGCAGCACGAATAGCAAAAGACCTTAAACATCCGTCCGAAGACGATGAACCCTCGTCAACCTTTGCTCCCGTAACATTGCCTTGCTTGTCCACGGTGATATTCACTTTCACCTCACCGGCTCCGATACAACGGTAGGCTGGGATGGGCAGGCGGCTGGCCTTGCGGCCCTCAAGTTCATAACTCAGCACCGACGGCCCGCTGTACTTCGCCTCCTTCTTGGGCTCATCTTTCTTTTTAGGAGTCGTCTCCGCCACAATCTCATTATCCTGCGGCACCTCCGGCATCTTCTGGAGATCCTCCTTCAGTTTCTCTACATCCTTATATAATTGCTCGGCATCCTCCGCGGAATGGCGGTCATCCTTAAGTTCGAACCTGTCCACCACCACGTTGCGGACGGGCTCATATCCGCCGGCGAGCATCTCGTTCAGGCGTTCGTTGATGGCCTGTTTCAGCGCTAATTCCTTCTCCAGTTTCTCGATCTGTTCGGCCTTGGTGAAGTCGAGGACGAAGGAGTTCTCCTTTTTAATAACGGCACCGAGCTGGACAGCCATCAGAATAATCAGCACCACGAGGTGCACGATCACCGTGATGTAAAGTCCGGCCCGGTCGTCTTTGGAGATGCGCATAGCCTGCGTTTACTCGGTTTTTCTGTCTTTGCGGAGAGCCTTCTCCACAGTGTTCATTATCATGTTGATAGCAACCTTGTTGTGGCCGCCCTGAGGGATGATAATGTCGGCGTAGCGCTTGCTGGGCTCGATGAACTGCAGATACATCGGTTTCACGGTGCGGCTATAGCGCTCAATCACCCATTCCACGTTCTTTCCGCGTTCGCGGATGTCGCGTGCCATCACGCGCATGAGGCGGTCGTCATCGTCCGCATCCACGAACAGTTTGATATCCAGCTGGTCCCGCAGTTTCTTGCAGGTGAAGATGAGGATGCCCTCGATGATGATTACATCCGCCGGATCCACCCTCACCGTCTCCGTCTTGGAGCGGGAGCAACTGATGTAGGAATACACCGGCTGATGGATGGTCTTGCCCTCCTTGAGTTCGGCTAGTTGCTTGCAGAGAAGTTCCCAGTCGATTGCGTCCGGGTGGTCGAAGTTCTGGTTGCGTTTCTGCTCGTCCGTAAGGTTGCTCGAGTCTTTGTAGTAGGCATCCTGGGGGATGACCACCACGTCTTCCTTCAGGCGGTCTTTGATGGCCTTTACCACAGTGGTTTTTCCTGAGCCGGAACCGCCGGCAATACCAATTACCAACATATTCTAGAATTCTGCGTTTTTCGGAGTGCGGGGGAAAGGAATGACGTCGCGGATATTCTGCATACCCGTGATAAAGAGCAGCAGTCTCTCGAAACCGAGGCCGAATCCGCTGTGGGGGCAACTGCCGAAACGGCGGGTGTCCAGATACCACTCGAGGGTGCGGCGGCTCATTCCGAGTTCGTCGATGCGTGCGTCCAGTTTGCCGTAATCGGCCTCACGCTCGCTTCCGCCGATGATTTCGCCAATCTTCGGGAAAAGCACGTCCATTGCACGCACGGTCTTTCCATCCTCGTTCTGCTTCATATAGAAGGCCTTGATGTCCTTGGGATAATCCGTGAGGATGACAGGGCGGCCGAAGTGCTGCTCCACCAGGTAACGCTCGTGCTCGCTCTGAAGGTCCACGCCCCAACTGACCGGATACTCGAACTTATGCCCGTCGGCAACGGCCTTCTCCAGAATCTCGATACCCTCGGTGTAGGTGAGGATCTTGAACTCGGTGTTCACCACACCCTTCAGGCGCTCGATGAGTTCGTTGTCGTAGCGGTCGTTCAGGAACTTGAGGTCGTCGTAGCAGTTTTCCAGCGCATAGCGCACCAGGCTCTTGATGAAGTCTTCCGCCAGGGCCATGTTGTTCTTGATGTCGTAGAAGGCCATTTCAGGCTCTATCATCCAGAACTCGGCGAGGTGGCGGGGAGTGTTGGAATTCTCTGCGCGGAAGGTGGGACCGAAGGTGTAGATCTCTCCCAGAGCAGTGGCTCCGAGTTCGCCTTCCAACTGGCCGCTGACGGTGAGCGAAGTCCTCTTACCGAAGAAGTCCTTGCTGTAATCTATGCCGCCCTTCTTGTCCTTGGGGATGTTGAGGAGGTCCAGGGTAGTCACCTGGAACATATTTCCGGCTCCTTCCGCATCCGCCGCGGTGATGAGCGGGGTGTGCAGATAGACAAAGCCTTTTGAATGGAAGTACTCATGGATGGCGAAGGCCATCTGGCTGCGCAGACGCAGCACAGCGCCGAAGGTGTTGGTGCGGGGGCGCATGTGCGCCACGGTGCGGAGATACTCGAAGGTGGTGTCCTTCTTCTGGAGAGGATAGCGCACAGGGTCGCACTCCCCGAGGATCTCAATCTCCTTTGCCTGAATCTCTACGGCCTGGCCGCTGCCTATGGACTCCACCAGATTTCCCCGAACGGCGATGCATGCTCCGGTGGTAACCTTCGCGAGCAATTCTGCATCGGTGGAGGTCTTGTCCACTACGATCTGTATATTATTAATAGTGGAACCGTCGTTGAGAGCGATAAACGCAATCTCCTTGTTTCCACGTTTGGTGCGCACCCAGCCCTTCGCGAGCACTTCTTCTCCGGGTGCCTTTGCAAGAAGGTCCTTGACCTTCATCCTGAGTATTTCCTTTGACATTACTGTTTTTTGCATTTTAAAAAGCAGCCCTCATGAAGGGGGCTGCTCTATAGTACCGGGGCGGGATTACTCGCCCTTTCTTGCTGAGTACATGATCTTAAGCGCGGAGCAGCGCCGCAGTTCCTGCTTAACATCTGTAATGATACCCATACGTACATCCTGGTCCGCCCTGATGCAGATTTGCATAAAAGCGCGGTCGTTCTCGCTCTTGGAGTCACGCTCTGCTGCAACGAAGTCGCGGATGTCATCCACGGTCTTGAAAGAATCGTTGAGTTGGATACGTGCATCGGTGCCGTACTGAGCCTGCAGGCTGCGGATAGGCGTTCCGATGTTGATATAAGATGCGAGGTCTTTGCGCTCTAACTTCACTGATTCCGAAGCCTGGGGGATCTTGACGACGACTTTGTTTTCGGTTTCCCTCATCTGGGTCGTCACCATGAAGAAGAACAGGAGCATGAAAACGATATCGGAGAGTGAGCCGGAAGCGATTGCCGGCATTTCTTTCTTTTCTCCTTTCTTGAACATTGACATAACTATATCCTCCTATCTTCTTCTTTTACCAACATCCTTAGGCTCGGCCTCGGAAATCTGCTGAGGAACGAGATCCTTGATGGTTTTCTGTCCATCTTCGTCAAGAGCAAGGAACTTCTTGCCGAATTCCCTCATCGAGGCCTCGTCGCGGAGTTCGTTGACGGCTTTCACAAGCTCGTTCTGAACTGCGATATAGGCTTGATAACTGGTGCCGCGGTCGTTCTGCAGGGAGATAACGCCCTTGGAAACATTGCGGGTGCCGAGACCTGCGATCTCAGTGGGTTCCATGACAGGAAGATTGGGATCGTCGGTGGGGTTGGTGAGGAAGATCTTGATCTTGTCTTTAAGCTGGCTTACGTCTATGGGTTCACTACCGGCCAAAATTCTGTCGGCGGAGTTAATCTTCACAATGATGATATTGCGACGATTAACCTTCTGGTCCTCTACCTTCTGGTTGGGGTCGGGCATAGGAGGCAGACGACGGCTCAGACCAGTCTGCGTGCCCATGGTGGTAGTCATGAGGAAGTAGCAGAGCAGGAGGAAAGCGATGTCGGCCGTTGAACTCGAATTAATCGCGGGTGTTTTCTTTGCCATAGTCCGTTAACCTTTTTTGTTCGTGATAGCAAGACGGATTTCGCCGACGACAATGGAAAGAACTGCCACGATGCCTGCGAAATAGGTCAGGTACAGGATAGTATCAGTGAGTTTGAGCATGGAATCGCTGGGCTGATCCATAGTGGTCAGGTTGAGCGCAGGGTCGCCGGGTGCAATCAGGTATGCTATGAAGCATACGACTGCGACCGCCACGAGCCCGATGCCGATTTTGACCAGGCTCTTGGGGTTGTTGATGGTGCCGATGACGAGGCCGACGATGACAACCGCCGCGACGGCGAGGCCCACCATGCAGTAGGTCCAGCCGAGCAGGGCGTCAACGGTAGCAACGTTGCCTTTGTCCCATCCTGAAGCGAAGCCCCAAATAAGAAGGGCTACGCTGACAACGATGAGGAGCACCATCGCCCATTTGAATATCTTGTTATAGTTTTTCATTATTTCTTTCCGTATTTGGTGAGCACATCGATGAGGCTGATGGAGCTGTCTTCCATGTCGATGGTGATGCTCTCGATCTTGGCAAGGATGTAGTTGTAGAACACCTGGAGAATCATAGCGACGATAAGTCCCGCCACGGTGGTGATAAGGGCGATCTTCATACCGCCAGCCACAACGTTAGGGCTGATGTCACCTGCTGCCTGGATAGCGTCGAATGCCGCGATCATACCGATAACGGTACCGCGGAATCCG
>JAFZIX010000071.1 GCA_017554135.1 Bacteroidales bacterium
CATGCGCGGCGGCGGTGGCGGAATGGGCCGCGGACAGGGCGGCTGGGGTAGCGGAAACGGTATCACCACCTCCTACATGGCCGGTGTGAACGGTGCCTGGACCCTCGTGGACGGCAATATGGACCTCAGCTCCAACTATCTCTTCAACCATACCGGCAAGGCAGTTGAGGAAACGAGCGACAAGGTGACTTATGCCGATAAGAATGGCCTGTACAATTATATCGACCATTCCGAGGGCAGCAACCTGACCAATTCCAACGGACACCGCATCGGCGTCCGCCTGGACCATAAGTTCAGCGAGAACACTTCCATCCTCTTCGAGCCCCGTCTGGAATTCGGCAACGGCAATTACACCCAAAAGAGTGAAACTTCCCGTTATGCAGATACTCTGGCAAAGGCCGGCACCGACCTGCTTTCAGAGTCCGACAACCTTCAGTCCGGCAATAACAAGAATATCACTACCAGCGGTTTCATGCTCTTCCGCCAGCGCCTTGGCATCCCCGGACGCACCATGACGGTGATGGGGCGTTACTCATTCAGCAACAACGACTTGAACTCTGTCAACTGGTCCGAAACAACCACAAGGGGAGTGAAGAGCACCATCAACCAGAACATCAAGCAGAACCAGCAGAGCAGCAGCCTGATGGGCCGCGTGACCTACACCGAACCCTTGGGCAACAATCTGTATATGGAAGCGAACTACCGCTATTCCTGGAGCAGGTCGACCTCCGAGAAGGATACCTGGGACAATGTGCTGAATGCCAAGGATTATGTATATTCCAATGAGATCGTGAACGAGTCTCATAATCAGGAGATGGGCGTGAATATGATGTATCAGAAGGAAAAGTCCCGCGCCCAGGTCGGTTTCGCCGCGATGCCCACCAACACCTACAACAGCACCACCCGCTATAACGCTCTGGACGGCAGCTACAAGCCCGCGGAGTACAAGGATTTCCGCTGGAATTTCTCGCCTCGCGTGATGCTCTGGTGGGAGTTCAACGACAACGCGAATGCGCGTCTGTTCTACCGCGGCAACTCCTCGCAGCCTTCCACCAGGCAGTTGATGCCGGTGCCGGACAACTCCGATCCTCTCAACGTCTCGTTCGGTAACCCTTCGCTGAAGCCTTATTTCTCGCATAGCCTTCGCAGCGACATCCGCTACAATAACAAGAGGACGTTCGCATCCTTCAATATCAATCTGGAAGGAGGATACACCCAGAATCCTATAGTCAGCCTCACATGGTACAGCGGTGGCGCCGCTTACTCCATGCCTTTCAACGGTCCGGACAGGATGAACGCCGGAATCAACGGATTCGCCAATATTCCTATCGCAAAATCCAACTTCTCCATATCCAACTTCGCTCGCGTCAACTGGAGCAAGTCCGGCAACTTCGTGGGTAATGATATCAACATGGATACCTACACCAAGAACAACGACTACTATGCCTTCATGGATGAGTTGGTCGCGAATTGGAACAATCCCACCTGGTACGAGCAGCACGTCACCGAGAGCACTACCCAAAGCTTGAATGTGGTGGAGCGCCTGCGTCTGACTTATCGTTCTGACAATCTGGAACTTACGGCATCCGGACGTACCCGCATCAGCAGGTCCTGGAACACCATGAGTGATGATAAACCCACGACCTTCAACAACCAGGTGCGCCTGACCGCCAACTGGACCTGGGACTATCCGGGACTCACCTTCAAGGCGGAAGGAAACTACAACTGGTATAACGGTTATTCGACAGAACAGCCCTCCGAATATGTGATGAACGCGGAGATCCAGAAGCTCCTGTTCCGCAAGAAGATGACCCTCGCCCTGAAGGGCTACGACATCCTCGGGCAGGCTAAGAATCTGTCCGTCACCGACAATGACAACTATCACAGCGAGGTTGTCAACAACACCCTTGGACGTTACATTATCCTATCCTTGACCTATCGCTTCGGCACCTTCGACCGCAGCAAGATGCGCGGTCCCGGCGGAATGCGCGGCGGCCCCGGTGGCGGTATGGGCGGCCCCGGAGGCCCTCCCCGCAGGTAGGAATAATCGCTAAAGTTTTTTATCTTTGTATGCTATGGCAGAATCAAAGAAAGAAAACAAGAAAAGCGGAATTCTCTCCAACTGGATTGTCCGCAATCTGATATGGGCTATTGTGTTCGTGGTCGCGCTTCTCGTGGTCGCGAACATATTGCTTAACATAGGCACCCAGCACAACAAGGAAATCACCGTTCTGGATTTCACCAACATGAGCTATGACGAGGCACGCTACAATGCCGAGCGCATAGGTCTGCACGTCGAGATCGGGGATTCGGTGTATGTGCGCAGGATGAAGAAGGGTGCCGTGTTCGCACAGTTCCCCAAGGGCGGCAGCCGCGTGAAGAAGGGACGCACCATTTCCCTCACCACCAATGCCAAGACCGCCAAGGAGGTTACCATGCCCCTGCTGGTCGGCTATTCCATGCGTCAGGCCAAGGCGGAACTTGCCTCCCGCGGCCTCAATCTCGGGCGCCTGATCTATGTGAACGACATCGCCACCAACAATGTGCTTCGCCAGCTCTACAACAGCCGCGAAATCGCACCCGGCACCCAGATAGAAAGCGGTTCCAATATCGACCTTATGGTGGGCCTTAACAGCGAGGACTGCCGCACCTATGCCCCTGATGTAAAGGGACTTAAGTATCTGCGCGCCCTTGATGCCGTGCACGATAATTCCCTGAATATCGGCAAGGTCAACTTCGACAAGGGCATCAAGACCTATAGCGATTCGCTGAATGCCGTGGTCTACAAGCAGGCCCCGACTCAGGCCGGAGGCTCTCTCACCATGGGTTCCACTGTTTCCCTGTGGCTGACCACGGAAGAGAGCAAAATCGAAGAACTCTCCAAATAATGATAAACGATTCAGACTGGCAGGACCCGGATCTCGAATTTGTCCCCGAAGATGAAGAACAGGGGATGTTCGAGCACTTCCGGCTGAACGTCGATGCCGGGCAGGAGCCCATCCGCATCGACAAGTTCATGTCCAGCCATCTGGAAGATACTTCCCGCAACCGCATCCAGTGTGCCATCAAACTTGGCTATGTGAAGGTTGGCGAGAAGACTGCCAAGGCTAATCTGCTGGTGCGTCCCGGCGATGTTATCCGTTTCGTGATGCCTTACCGCCGCCGCGGAGTGGACATAGTGCCGCAGGATATTCCTCTGGACATTGTTTATGAGGATGACGACGTGCTCGTGGTCAACAAGCCTGCCGGCATGGTGGTTCATCCCGGCCACGGCCACTTCGACGGCACCCTAGTCAACGCCCTGTTATTCCATCTGAATGCCCCAGCCACCGATTCTGAAAAAGCCGGCATTTTGGTTCACCGCATCGACAAAGACACCAGCGGTCTGCTTTTGGTGGCGAAAAACGATGAAGCGCAACTGAAACTGGCAAAACAGTTCTTCAACCACACCACCGAAAGAAGATACCAGGCGATAGTGTGGGGAGACATCAAAGAGAACGAGGGCACAATCGACAAGAACATCACCCGCGATCCCGGAGACCGCATCCGCTTCAAAGTGACGGACAATCCCGACGAAGGCAAGCATGCCGTCACCCACTACCGTGTGCTGGAACGCTTCGGCTTCGTGACGCTGGTGGAATGCCAGCTCGAAACCGGGCGAACCCATCAGATCCGCGTCCACATGGCCTCCATCGGACATCCGCTGTTCAACGACGAACGCTACGGCGGCGCAGAAATCCGCAAGGGAACCATCTATTCCAAATACCGCCAGTTCATCAAGAACTGCTTTGAAATCTGCCCCCGGCAGGCCCTGCACGCGAAAACCCTCGGGTTCGAGCATCCGGTCACAAAGAAATGGCTGCAGTTCGACTCGGTCGTCCCTGCAGACATGACCGCCCTGCTGGACAAATGGCGCAAATATGCCGGCAACATGCCGGAAGAGGAGGAAGAGCAATGAGAAAAATAAGAGTTGCGATGTTGATCTGCGTGCTGGTGTCGGCCGCGCTGATGAGCCTGCCCTGGCTCGTGCCCCACTGTGGCTGGATGGCCCTGATCGGGCTGGTACCGCTTCTCTGCGCCGACCATATCGCCAGCATCAACGGCGTGCGCCGCTTCTGGATCTGGCACTACTTCTTCTTTGTGCTCTGGAACGCCGTCACCACCTGGTGGGTGGCCAACGCCACTCTCGGCGGAGCCATCTTCGCAGTGCTCGCGAACGCCCTGCAGATGTCGCTGGTGTTCGGGCTCTTCCGCTTGAGCAAACGCTGCCTCGGAGGCATCGTGCCCTACATCTTCCTGGCAGTTGCGTGGATAGCATGGGAACGCTGGTATCTGCAGAGCGCGCAGATTTCCTGGCCCTGGCTGGTGCTGGGCAACGCATTCGCGCAGAGCACCCGCAGCATACAGTGGTATGAGTTTACCGGCAGCCTAGGAGGATCCGCCTGGGTATGGGCATGCAATCTCACTATCTTCTTGATGATCAAGGCTTTGCTGGAAGGGGACTGGGCGCATTGGAACGGCAAAGCCCGTGCCGCCGCCCTCGTATGGACGCTCGGCATCTTCGTCTTCCCCTATGCCGCATCCGCACACCTCTATCATCATTATAAGGAGGTCAGCGAAGGGCAGGTGCCGGTAATAATCGGCCAGCCCAACTTCGATCCGTACGAGAAATTCCAGAGCAAGAGCCAGGCGGAGCAGACCTCGGTGCTGCTGGGGCTCTATGATCAGGCGCTGCCTGAAGGGGAGTGGAACGGCCTGCTGCTGGCGCCGGAGACCTTTACGGGGGATATTTTCCTCAACCGCATCCCGGAGAGCCGCACCTTCCGCACGTTCCAGGACTTCCTGGCCGCGCATCCGGGTGCACAGTTGCTCTTCGGGGCATCCACATACCAGATATTCAATCAGCGCAGCAAACCTTCCATTCTCGCGCGCAAATACGGCGACGGATGGCTGGAGAATCATAATTCCGCCATTATGACGGATGCTTCCGGCAAGGCGGAGGTGTTCCACAAGAGCAAGTTGGTGGTGGGCACTGAACTCACGCCTTATCCGAAGGTGTTCGTGCCCATAGACGACAAGTTAGGGGGAGTGATGGGGCGCTGCATAGGGCAGAAGGAGATTGCGTGCCTGCATTACGGCGATGTGCCCGTCGGCTGCGCGGTCTGCTACGAATCAGTTTACGGAGAATACTGCACCGGCTACGTCCGCAAGGGCGCCAAGGTGCTGACTGTGATAACCAACGATGCCTGGTGGGGCGATACCCCCGGCTATAAGCAGCATTTCAGCTATTCCTGCCTGCGTGCCATCGAGACCAGGCGCGATATTGCCCGCTGCGGCAACACCGGCATCTCGGCATTCATCGACCAGCGAGGCGAAGTTCTGCAGAGGGGTCCCTGGTGGGAACCGGCCGTTTTGAGTGGTGTAGTAAACCTGAATTCCCACGAAACCTTCTTCGTGCGCTACGGCGACATCACCGGCCGCATCTGCACCTTCGCATTCCTGCTACTGTTGCTGGCGCTGGTGGTGCGCTTGGTGATTCGCAGATATAATGTTATCTTTGCGTGATATAATTAATTGAGATGAAAGAACATAGAGTTGTAGTAACAGGCCTGGGAATCATTTCCCCCATAGGAAACGACATTCCCACTTTCTGGAATAATTTGAAAAGCGGCGTGTGCGGAATCGAAACCATTACCGAATACGATACTTCGATCCTGCCCGTCCATATAGCCGGTAAAATTCATAATTTCGAGCCCCTGAATTACGGGATGGACAAGCCTTTTGTGCGCAAGCAGGGCATGTTTACCCAGTACGGAGTGGCCGCTGCATATCAGGCCATGCAGGATTCGGGTCTACGCAGCGAGGGCGAAGATGCCAACATCGACCCTTTCCGTCTCGGCGTGTACGTGGGCTCCGGCATCGGCGGATTCGAGATTGTCTATCGTGAAACAGAGAAGATGATAGAGGACCCTTCCGGCCAGTGGATTTCCCCGATGTTCGTACCTTCGATGATATCCAATATCGCTGCCGGCCACATCGCCATCAAGAACAACGCCAAGGGTGTATGCCTTAATGTCGTGACTGCCTGCGCCACCTCCTCGCACAATGTGGGTGAGGCCTACCGTGCGGTCAAATACGGCTACGCAGATGCCATCATTACCGGCGGTTGCGAATACGCGTCCATTCCTTTCGGTCTCGTGGGATTTGCCAACGCAAAGGCGCTTTCCCGCGCAGAGAACCCCAAATATGCATCCCTGCCCTTCAACCTGAATCGCGGTGGATTTGTGATTGGAGACGGCGGTGCTATCCTGGTTCTCGAGAGTCTCGAGCATGCCCAGGCGCGCGGCGCGAAGATTTATGCGGAGATGGTAGGCTACGGCAACACTTGCGATGCCTATCATTCCACGGCTCCCCGTCCGGACGGAAGCACCCAGTCCATGGCGCTCAAATTGGCGCTTGAAGAAGCGGGCTATACCTCTAAAGATCTGTTGTACATCAACGCGCACGGCACCGGAACGCATCTGAACGATATCGCCGAGACCCAGGCATATAAACTTGCCCTCGGCGATGATGCCTACAAGGCCCACATCACTTCCATAAAGAGTATGACCGGCCACATGCTTGGCGCCGCGGGTGCTGCAGAGGCAATTGCCACGGTTCTGTCTTTGAAGGAGGGCATTATCACTCCTACCATCAATCTGGATACTCCGGATCCCGAGTGCGATCTGGATTACACGCCCAACGTCGCCCAGAAGCACGATTTCACGCTGGGTATTTCAGATTCGTTGGGCTTCGGTGGCCACAACGCTTGCGTCGCCTTCCGCCCCTGGGATTAAAAGGCGTGCCACTAACAAAGAAGAGGTGCTCCTAATCGAGCACCTCTTCTTTAGCATTCAGAAATTCATACTGCAGGATGCTGTTGTCGGTGGACTCCACCAACCGCAGCTTGCAACGGTACTTGCGACGCCATTTGGAGACGTATGAGGAACCGAGAACTCCGCGCGTGAGATAGGCGCCCAGAATGGGGCTGGTGCGGAGAATCAGGTTCCTGAGTCCCTTTTCCTGCACATAGTAGGCGAGGCGGCGTTCCACCTGCTCGTCGATTACGACGGTCGAAGTGATCTTGCCGGTGCCGTGGCAGAGGGGGCATTTCTCCATCACGTTGATTTCCGTGACGGGACGGATGCGCTGGCGTGTGATCTGCATGAGCCCGAACTTTGTGAGAGGCAGCACGTTGTGCTTTGCACGGTCGGTGCTCATCAGTTCGGTCATATACTTGAACAGCTCGTTCCGGTGCTCCTGGCTTTCCATGTCGATAAAATCGACTATGACTATACCACCCATATCGCGCAGCCTCATCTGGCGTGCAATCTCTTCGGCTGCGAGCTTGTTCACCTCGAAGGTGTTCTCCTCCTGGTCGGAGGTCTTGGCCCGTATGCCGCTGTTTACGTCCACGACATTCAGCGCCTCGGTGCTCTCGATCACAAGGTATGCACCCTGCTTCATCGGGACGACCTTTCCGAAGGAACTCTTTATCTGGCGCGTCACTTCGAAATGGTCGAAGATGGGTTCCTTGCCGTCGTAGAGTTTAACGATCTTCTCCTGCTCGGGGGAAATGAGGGAGATGTACTTTCTGGTTTCCTCGTAGATCTTCTCGTCGTTCACGTAGATGTTGCTGAACGTATCGTTGAGCAGATCCCGGAGGATGGTGGTGGTTTTGGAGTACTCGGTGAAGAGGAGCTGCACGCCCTTGGATTTGGCTATCTTCTCCCAGGAACTTTCCCATTTGTCGATGAGGCTCTGCACCTCAGCCACGAGCACGCTGGCGTTCTTGCCTTCAGCGGCCGTGCGGATAATGGCTCCGTAGTTCTTGGGGAGGATGCTTTTTACCAGCGTTTCCAGCCTTTTTTTCTCCTCTTTCGAGGAAATCTTCTGCGACACGTTGACCTTGTCGGCAAAAGGCATCAGTACTATGTTGCGACCTGCCAATGAAATTTCCGCAGTGAGACGCGACCCTTTGGTGGAGATGGGCTCCTTAACAATCTGGGCGATTATCATCTGCCCTACCTTGAGGTGATCTTCGATACGGCCTTCCTTCTCGAGCACGGCACCCAGTTTGGTGGTGCTGAAGAGATTCTTGAGATTCTTGTTGGAATTGCTTTCCCTTACGAAAGTGTCGAAGGCTGTGAAATGAAAACCGAGGTCGAGGTAGTGGATGAACGCCTCTTTGCTGTCACCTATATCCACGAAAGCCGCGTTCAGGGCGGGCAGGAGCTTTTTGACTCTTCCGAGGAAGACGCTGCCCACCGAAAAACTGTGACCCTCGTTCGATTCCCTGTTGAGTTCGATCAGGCGATGGTTTTCCATCAGCGCGATGCGCACTTCCGCAAGGCTTTCTTCGACGATAAGGTCCCTTTCGACTTTCTGTTCGTCCATTGCGTGGATTAAATTGGTCTTTTTTAAGAATAGAGGCCCGCCGGATCCCCCGTACGAGCCTCTATCGACTATTTCTTCTTGTGTCTGTTGAGGCGCAAGCGCTTTTTACGCTTGTGCGTAGCCATTTTATGTCTTTTTCTCTTCTTTCCGCTAGGCATATGCTGTAGTATTAGTGATTACTTCTGGAGAGCGGCGACAAAGACTTTTGCAGGCTTGAAGGCCGGAACATCGTGTGCGGGGATGTTGATGGTGGTCTTCTTGGTGATATTGCGGGCGGCCTTCTGTGCGCGGTGCTTCACGATGAAGCTGCCGAAGCCACGGAGATAAACAGGCTGACCCTTCTTGATTGAACCCTTAACAGCTGCCATGAATTCTTCAACGACAACCTGAACCTGAATTTTCTCGATGCCAGTATTCTTGGCGATCTCGTTAACAATGTCTGCTTTAGTCATAATATAAGTAAATAAGTTATTCTCCCATTTTGGGTTTGCAAAAATAGAGTTAATTTTTTAATAATCAAAATCCTAAGTGGCTTTTCTTGTGTGTGGCACGGAGATTGACTATATTTGCGGAGGGGGAGTATTGTGCTCCGCCACTGACATTTTGACAATTCTATGATTGATAAAGAATATACATTCCCTGCCGGCGCCGAAGTCAGCATCATTCCGGTCATGCAGGGGGACGGTCTGCAGAAGATAGACGAGTCCACCCTTCCGGATATACTTCCGGTGCTTGCGCTCCGCAATGCAGTGCTCTTCCCGGGCACTATTTTCCCCGTCACGATAGGCAGGGAAAAGTCCATCAAGCTCATCCGGGACGCTGAAGAGCGTGATATGTTCATCGCCTGCGTCCCCCAGACGGATGTGACGGTGGAGGATCCCTCCGACAGCGATCTCTTCACCTACGGCACCGTCGCCAAGATACTGAAGAGCCTGGAGATGCCGGACGGCACCCTCACCGCCATCCTGCAGGGGTTCAAGCGCCTTTCGCTGGACTCTATCATCAACTTCGAGCCCTATCTCACCGGGCGCGTGCATTATCTGGACGATTATCTTCCCGAAGGGGACCGGACATCGCTGAAGGCCATCGCCGACTCCCTCAAGGAGCAGGCCGGGCACATCATCCGCAACAGTTCGATGGCTTCGCGCGAGGCCATCTCCGCCATACGCAACATCGACAACTTCCAGTTCCTGGTGAATTTCATCGCCACGACGGTGGAGGTGGATGACTTCTCCGACAAGATGGACCTCCTCCAGTACGACGACGTGAAGGTGCGCGCCATGAAGCTGCTCTCCATGCTGAATATGCAGCTGGAGCTCACCAAGATCAAGCAGGACATCAACCAGAAGGTGAAGTCCGAAATCGACCAGCAGCAGCGCGAGTTCTACCTGAACAGCCAGCTCCGCACCATCCAGGAAGAGCTTGGAATGGATGACGGCGACGATGTGGAGGCTCTCCGCGCCCGTGCCGAGAAGAAGGACTGGCCAAAAGAGATAGCGGAAGTGTTCGATAAGGAACTCAACAAGCTTTCCCGATACAACGCCAACTCGCCGGACTACAGCATCCAGTACAACTACCTGGATTTCATGCTGAACCTGCCCTGGAACGAGACCAGCGTCGATAATCTGGACCTGAAGCACGCCCAGAAGGTGCTCGACGACGATCATTACGGCCTTGATACAGTAAAAGACCGCATCATCGAATATCTCGCCGTGCTTAAGTTGAAGGGCAATATGAAGTCGCCCATCCTCTGCCTCTACGGCCCTCCCGGAGTGGGTAAGACCAGCCTCGGCAAGAGCATCGCGAAGGCTCTCGGGCGCAAGTATGTGCGCATCTCCCTCGGCGGCATGCACGACGAGGCGGAAATCCGCGGCCACCGCAAGACCTACGTTGGCGCGCTACCGGGGCGCATCCTTAACGGCATCTCCCGTGCCGGCACTTCCAATCCCGTGATAGTGCTGGACGAGATCGACAAGCTCGCATCCGACTTCAAGGGCGACCCTTCGTCCGCATTGCTGGAAGCGCTTGACCCTGAGCAGAATACGACCTTTCACGACAATTATCTGGACCTCGATTACGACCTTTCCAAGGTGCTGTTCATCACCACCGCCAACAACATTTCCCCGGTGCAGCCCGCATTGCTGGACCGTATGGAAGTGATCAATGTCACCGGTTATCTGGCGGAGGAGAAGATGCAGATCGCCAAGCACTTCCTGCTGCCCAAGCAGCTGGTGGAGCACGGCCTGAAGAAGGACCAGTTGAAGATAGATTCCGCCGCCCTGCGCGATATTATCGACCAGTACACCCACGAATCGGGCGTGCGCGGCCTTGAGAAGCAGATCGCAAAGATCGCCCGCGTGACGGCGAAGAAGATAGCCCTCGAGCAGGAGCATCCCGATGTGATAAAGAAGGAGCATCTGAAGGAGTATCTGGGCCTGCCGACTGCATTCCACGATACCCAGAAGGGCAACGAAGGCCCCGGTATAGTCACCGGCCTGGCATGGACCCAGCTCGGCGGAGAGATCCTCTTCATCGAAAGTTCTGTCTCCGGCGGCAAGGGCGTGCTGACCATGACCGGCAGCCTGGGCGACGTGATGAAGGAATCCGCCACCATCGCATACCAATATATAAAGGCGCATCCCGACCTGGTGGGGATGGATTCCAAGACCTTCGCCGAGAAGGATATCCACGTGCACGTGCCGGAAGGCGCAGTGCCCAAGGACGGCCCGTCCGCAGGTATCACCATGGTGACCTCCATGATCTCCGCCCTCCGCGGGCAGGGCATTAAGAAGGGCATCGCGATGACCGGCGAAATGACCCTCCGCGGCCGCGTGCTGCCGGTGGGTGGCATCAAGGAGAAGATTCTGGCCGCAAAGAGGGCCGGAGTGCACACCATACTTCTGTCCGAAGAGAACCGCAAGGACATCGAGGACATCAAGGAAATCTACGTGAAGGGCCTTACCTTCCACTATGTCAAGACCATACAAGATGTAATCGACTTCGTTTTCTGATGGAAGTGCGCATAGAAGAATCCTGGAAACAGGCCTTGCAAAGTGAGTTCGAGAAACCTTACTTTGCGAGGCTTGTGGCTTATCTGCACGGGGAGAAGGCGGCCGGACAGACCGTCTATCCTCCCGGTGGGCAGATTTTCCGGGCCTTCGAACTCACCCCCGTAGATAAAGTGAAAGTCGTTATCCTCGGGCAGGACCCCTATCACGGGCCTGGGCAGGCCATGGGCCTTTCGTTCTCGGTACCGGACGGAGTTAAGATGCCCCCGTCGCTCCGCAATATCTTCAAGGAAATCGAAGATGAACTGGGAGTGAGGATGAGCGGACGCACCAATCTGGAAGACTGGGCGAGGCAAGGAGTGCTGCTGCTGAACGCGGTGCTAACGGTTCGAAGCGGCATGGCCGCATCGCACAGCAACATAGGCTGGCAGGAATTCACCGATGCCGTAATCAAGTATATATCAGACAATTGCGAGGGCGTGGTCTTCCTTCTTTGGGGGAATTTCGCGAGGAGCAAGCGCGCTCTGATTGATTCTTCCCGGCACTATGTGCTGGAGGCGGCCCATCCCAGTCCGCTGGCCGGGGGCGCTTTTTTCGGCTGCGGGCACTTCGCCAAAACCAACGAAATTCTTATCAACGAACATAAAACACCAATAAATTGGCAACTGTAGCATTATTCCCGGGGTCCTTCGATCCGTTTACCGAGGGACACCTCAATATTCTCACGCGCGCGCTCACGATGTTCGACGAAGTCGTGGTCGCGGTCGGCGTGAACCAGGATAAGAGCGGCTTCTTTACCACCGAACAGAAGCTGGACATTATCCGCCAGGCAACCAAGGGCCTCAAAGGCGTGCGTGCCGTCAACTACGACGGACTCACCATAGATATCTGCCGCGAACTCGGCATCAGGCACATCGTGCGTGGCGTGCGCAACATGCTCGATTTCGAGAATGAGCGCAGCATCGCCGATGCAAACCGCCGTCTGGCCCCGGAGATCGAGACCATCATAATCCCTACCGCACAGGAATTCGCCCACATCTCCTCTTCTGCTGTGCGCGATATCCTGCGTCACAACGGCGATACCAGCCTGTTCATGCCGGACGGGGTTAAACTTCCTTCCGTAAAATGAGGCGCGCTCTGGCGATACTCTTCCTTGCTCTTTTCTGCGGGCTTTCCCTGCGGGCTCAGCAGCCTGCGGACGGGGCCTATGCCGCCCTGGACAGCCTTGCGCTCAAGTATCTCGGCGCCATCCAGATGGAAAGCGTGGAGGTAAAGCAGGGGGAGAGCGACTACCTGATCGGCTCCGTGCGGGATTCCCTTCTCCGCCAGCATCTGGCCGTCACACTCTTCAAATACTATAAGGACGCGCCAGTGATGGGGGATGAGGCCGTGGCTATCCACATCTACGACAAGTGGTTCGCCAGCGGCAAGACTGCATTCCCCGGGGAGTTCGAGGGGCTGGATGCGCAGATGTTCTGCAATCTCAACCGCAATACCCTGCTGGGGATGGATGCGCCGGTGCTGACCGCACGCAAGCCCTGCCGGGGCAAGGTGGAAGTGCCGGTGAAGGGAGCGACCACGTTGCTTTGGTTCTACGATACCTCCTGCAGCAAATGCGTAGTGGAGGCCCGGGTGCTTCCGGAAGTGCTGGAAAAGGCCGTGGATTTCCCCGTGACGCTGGTGGCGTTCTATGCCGGGCAGGATAAGAAGGCCTGGCGCACATTCCGCCGCAGTTTCAAGGTGAAGAACCCGAACGTGAAGTTGGTTCATTGCTGGGATCCGGAGGTGGCGAGCGACTATCTGCGGCTCTATGCTGTGATTTCTACGCCCAAAATGTATATGGTGGCGCCCGAGGGCAGTATTATCGGCCGCAGGCTGGAGGTGGAGTCGCTGCAGTCGTTACTGCCTGTGGCAAAGGAGATTAACTCCGTGTTTGCGCAGCCAAAACAATAAACAGTTGTGAAATTTTTATAAATAATTATTGTAATTCAATAAAAATTTATATATTTGCATCAAATCAATTCTTTAATATGATGAAAAGGTTATTTATTGTTGTACTCGCCGCCCTTGCGGCAGTAGCCATGTCCGCACAGGACAATCCTATGCTCCGCCCTCTTCCCGGCGACCCTGCCGTGAAGGTCGGCAAGCTGGATAACGGCCTTACCTATTACATCCGTCACAACGAACTCCCTGCAAAGCGCGCCGAGTTCTATCTGGCGACCAATGCCGGTGCAATTCTGGAAACCCCGGACCAGGATGGTCTGGCCCACTTCCTTGAGCACATGTGCTTTAACGGCACCGAGCATTTCCCCGGAAAGGGCATTCTCAACTACCTCCAGAGCATTGGCGCCGAATTCGGCCGCAACATCAATGCTTCCACTGGTTTCGAGGAGACCCAGTATATGCTCAACAATATGCCCGTGGAGCGTGAGACCGTCGTCGATTCCTGCCTGATGGTGCTTTGCGAATATGCTCACTTCGTGACTAATGATCCCGCCGAACTTGATGCCGAGCGCGGGGTCATCCGCGAGGAGCGCCGTTCCCGCCGCGATGCGCAGTGGCGTACCCTGGAGGCATCCTTGCCGTATTATTTCGGCGACACCAAGTATGCCACCTGCACCCTCATCGGTTCGGAAGAGAACATCATGGGATTCAAGCCCCAGAGCATCCTCAATTACTACCACAGTTGGTATTATCCTGGAAACCAGGCAGTTGTCGTTGTGGGTGATGTGGATGTAGACCGCACCGAGGCCAAGATCAAGGAAATCTTCAGCGTCATCCCCAAGAACGAGAATCCCCAGGCCAAGCCTGCAATTCCGTTCCCTGCCAACAAGGAACCTGCCGTCGGCATCATCACCGATCCCGAGACTACCAGGTCTTCTGTAGAAATTATCTGGAAGAGCGAGGCCGCTCCCGAATCCATCAACAACACCATCATGGGTGAGATGCAGGACTATATCAAGATCCTGATTGCCCAGATTATGGATGAGCGCTTCAGCGATATCACCGCAAAGGCGGACGCCCCTTACATCAGCGGCGGATTCTATATCACCAACCTGATTTATGAGGCTATCGATGCCGCAGCGGGCGATGTCACCCTGAAGGAGGACATTATCCTCGGAGGCTTCGAGGCGTTCTACACCGAACTTGAGCGTATGCGCCGTTTCGGCTTCCTGCCGGACGAGTTCGACCGCGCCAAGGCCAATCTGATTTCCCAGCTCGAGACCGCTGCCGAGAAGGCTGATACCCGCAAGAACCCCCAGCTGGTGCGTCCTCTGCTCCAGAATTTCTACGACAATAAGACCTACATGGATCCGAAGTTCGAACTTGAGTTCGGCAAGCAGCTTCTCGGTTCTCTCAGCGCCGATGTGCTGAACCAGGTCGCTCCCCAGCTTATCACCGACGAGAACCTTGTAGTTCTCTACACCGGTCCCGAAAAAGAAGGCATAGCTACTCCTACTTCTGCCCAGCTTCTGGACATCATCGCCAAGGTCAAGGCTTCCGATATCCAGCCTCTCAAGGGCGAGGAAGTCGCCGATTCCTTCCTGGATCCCGCTGCACTCAAGGGCGCAAAGGTCAAGAAGACCGGCGTCGGACCTTGCGAAAGCGTGAACTGGACCCTTAAGAACGGCGTGCAGGTATATGTGCTGCCCACTGAATATCAGAAAGACCAGATCATGCTCCGCCTCTATCGCGACGGCGGCACCAGCACTATCGCAACCGCAGATCTGGATTCCTTCGACGACAGCATCTGGGGAATGTATTTCCGCAACCGCGGTGTCTCGGGATTCTCCGGAACCCAGGTCAGCAAGATGCTCACCGGCAAGAACGTGACTGTGCGTCCCATCCTGGACAATCTCTATAACGGCGTCTCGGCCAGCTCTACCCGCAAGGATATCGAGACCGCATTCCAGCTCATGTATCTGGAATATGTGCAACCCCGCTTCGATGAAGAAGAATATATGGTAGGTGTCAACCAGCTCAAGGGTGTCCTTCCCAATGTGCTGAATACTCCTAACTACAAGATGCAGAAGGGCTTCATCGATGCGGTTTACGGCGGCAATCCCCGTCATAAGCTCATCGACATGGAGACCCTCGACAAGGCTTCAATTGCAACCGTGGAAAAGAACTACCGCCGCATGTTCTCCGACGCTGCCGGGCTCAAGCTCATAATCGTCGGTGATGTGGATGCAGAGACCGTCAAGCCTCTGGTAGAGAAGTACATCGGTTCCATCCCCAAGGGCAAGAAGGCTCCCAAGTGGGTTGATAATAAAGACTATCCTGTTAATGGCATAATCGAAGTTGTCGATCCTACCAAGATGGAGACCCCTCTGAGCACCGTGTTCCTCCAGTATCAGGCACCCGTGCAGTACAGCATGGATAATGAAGCGGCTCTCGATGTGCTGTCCTTCATCATGGATATGCGTTACACCGCCAGCCTGCGTGAGGAAATCGGCGGCACCTATGGCGCAAGCACCAGGGGACGTCAGGAGAAGTATCCTGTCGACAGGTCGGAGTTCACTGTCATGTTCCAGTGCAAGCCCGAGCTCTGCGACACCCTGCTCAAGGTGGCCAAGCACCAGCTTTCCGAATTCATCACCAGCGGTCCTACCACCGAGGAATTCAACAATGCAGTGCTGAACCTCAAGAAGAACATTCCTGAGAAGCGCATCTCCAACGCTTACTGGTTGGGCGAAATCCGCAATGTGCTTGAGGGTTATGGTGCTGAGGATGCCGCCTACGAGGCAGCCGTGAATGCCCTGACACCCGAGAAGGTGCGTGCAGCAGCCGCTGCCATCATCAACTCCGGCAACAAGGTCGAGTATGTGATGGTTCCTGCTGAATAACGGCAGTGCCAGATAGAAGAGAGGGCCGGCGTTTGCGCGCCGACCCTCTCTTTCTTTCCCCCCCCCGCGGCCCGCCCCAGCCCCTCCAGATTCTGCACGGCACTCTCCAGCCTCTGCACGGCTCTCCGCGGCCCACCCCAGCTCCTCCCCGATCCCCACGGGCAGGATTTCGGCCATTTTCCTGCCCGCACCCGTCTTTTTTTACGCCGCCGGCAGGATTTCGGCCATTTTCCTGCCCGCGGTAGAAAGAAAGTCCTGCGTGACTTGGAAATGCGGAGTTTTTTCCCCTTCTTTGTAATAAATAGAATGCGTTATGCACGTGAGGAATGATTACTGGATGCGGGAGCGGGAGTGCGAACGCATCTTTGCGGCCGGGGGGCCTTACTACATGATTACGACAGAGCACCTGGACTGGTTGTTATATAAAACCAGAGAGGAGTTCATTGTCGGGACCAACATCGTTGCAATTTCTGCGGCAGAATCCGGTCTGGCAATCCTGGACGATATCCAAATGAACAATCATCACCACATTATGGGTGAGGGCTCGTCGTCTAGGGTTGATGACTTTATAGATCGTCTCCGTGAAAGGATGCGCCGCTTTCAACTGTCTCTCGGCAATAAGTCATTGAAGGACTGGAATATACGTGTCGACGAGACAACAGATCTGGGTCTTTTCAGGAAACGGATAGGGTATATCGACCGAAATGCCTATGTGGCACGCCTGGACAGCACTCCCACCGGTTATCCCTGGGGCTCCGGGAATCTCTTTTTTAATGGGAATCTATGGTTGATGACAGAAGGAGAACCATGGTATAGCCTGAGCATAGAGAAGCGCAGGAAGATATGTCGTTCCCATAATGTCGAGTTGCCCGGAAACATTAAGGTACGGGACGGCATGATACTGCGGAGCAGTTTTGTGGACTATAAGCGTACAGAGAGTCTCTTTAACAGCGCAAATCAATACTTTTCCATGCTGTCTCGTCAAGGAGAATCAGACATTGAAATAGCCAGGATGCTTGGAGAGAGCATCCAACTGCCGAATGAAGAAGTCTTCAAGATAGTTTCCAGCTGGTATCCTGATTCCGGTATACGGGAAATGTCTGCCGAGGATAGACTCAAAGCGGCGCAAACGATGAAACGTAAACTGGACAGTTCGAACAAGCAGATTTCGCAGGTACTGAATCTTCGCATCGATGATGTCGACCGGATGTTCCCGCGGGCACGTTAACGCCTGAAAACCTGCCCGAAGGTGGCAAATGAGACGATGCGGGCAGAATAACGCCCAAAAACCTGCCCGAAGCGGCCAAAACCAAAGCTGTCGGCAGGAAATCGGCCGAAAACCTGCCAAAAGGAAAGGGAGAATGTGTGGGAGACTAGAACAGAGTGGGGTGCGCCTTGTCCAGTTCCGAGAGGATGTGTTCCATTGTAATCTGGCGGATCAGGGCGCTGCGGGAACGTACGCCGAACAACTTGCAATACTCGTTGATTGCAGCCACTTCTTTTTTATTGAAGAAAACGGATTTGCGGATGGTGCGCTTGAGTGCTGCACGCTCCTTGTCGAGGTAGCGCGGATCTACGCCGTTTTTAGTTTTTCGTGCCATAGCACAAATATAGCAAATAATTTTAAATCAGGCCTTTCTCCTTTGCCTTGGAGATAAGTTCGGCCGTGTTCGCAGCATCGAGCTTGATCATCAGTTTCTTGCGGTACCATTTGATGGTGGCGAGGCTCAGGCAAACCTTGTCTGCGATCTGGGGACTGGTCAAGCCGGAAGCAATGAGAGGAAGGATCTCCTCCTCGCGTTCGGTCAGCAGTTCGTTGGTCTCCGGGTTCTCCTCCAGGGCCTCATCAATAACTGCATCCGCCCCTTCCTTCTCCTTGCGCAGGCGGTCCATCTTTCTGAGTATCAGCATGATGGCCACAAGCAGCAGGATGACCAGCGCTCCGGACAGGGCCAGCGTCCTCCACAGTTTCTTCTGCCCAGCCATGATGCGGTTCGTCAGGCCGAGGGTCTCGATCCTGGCCATGAACTCCTGGTCTTCGTGAAGGGAATAATAGGAATCTGCCTTCTGGATGTATCGGAGAGCCCGCGTGGTCCTGCCTTTCGCAAGCCAGTATCCGCCCAGGCCTTTGTAGGCAGATGCCAGTTGGAGCGAGTCTCCCGAGGCCTTGGCATAGTGGAGGGACTTCTCGTAGCATGCCAGCGCCTGGTCCATATCGCCCTCTTCGTACCAGGTTTCACCCAGATTATACCACAGAATGGCGTTGCTCTCGTTCCATCCGTATTTTTCGAAGATTTCCCCGGCCTTACGGTAGTATTCCATCGCCCGGGGGAGGGAATCCATCAGATTGTAACAGTTTCCCATCGCACCGTAGAGGGTGGAATAACTGTCATCGATGGTTTCCTCGCTGTAGGGCTTGTCTTCTGTGCCGGATTTCTCTCCGGCGGCCATCCTGTCTACTACATCCTTTGACCGGAAGTAATAGACGAGCGCGCTATCGTATCTTTCCTCCCCATAGTGGATTATGGCTATCCCGTTGAGCCCGTCGCTCATCTTCGCAAGCCAGTTCCAGCGAGAAGCCAGGTTGTAGCATTTTCGGGCAAAGTGCATGGAGCGCTCCCCGTTGATATTCCTGTAGCCGAGCATCAGATTGTAATACGCGAATACCAGGTCGGCGGATTCCTGCTCGGATGCCAGCGCCTCACGCTCCGGAGTCCATCCGGCTACCACTCTCTCGAGTGAATCCACATTGTGTCCGCGATGGTCGATATATGCGGCCCCGGGGTGTGTGGCAATAAAAAAGAAGGTCAGAATCAGGGCAAGTCTTTTCATGTAGGCGAAGATAGTAAAAAGACTCTAATACCAGATGGAAATGCCGAAAATCTATACTTTGGTATAGTGATTTCTATACTTTGGGATAGTGTTTTTGGCCGTATGATTAGCGAAATTTGCAGGAGATTATACTACAAGAGGTTATGAACACCAAAATGCCAAAGCTATCCTCAAAAGAAATGACCATCTTACGCATGATCGCCGACGGAAAGACCAGTCCCCAGATTGCCGAATCGCTTTGCCTGAGCCTTGCAACCATCAAATGGTATCGCAAGTGCATACGGGCGAAATTCGAGGCTGACACTACCGTGGAAGTGATTCGTAAAGCTATTGAAATCGGAATCATTTAAACAATTTGATATATGAAAAAGTTAATTGTAGCATTATTGTGCATTGCAGGATTCTCTTTCATTCCTTCCTGCGACTTCATTGGCGGCGGTAACTCTGGAGGCGAAGATGTTCCCGACGATATCACTCTCGACGAAATGAACGAAAAAGGTTACGCCATCAAGATCACCTACACAAGTGTGAGCGGTAGCGATAATGGCTATTTCGTCTACACCCGCAAGGGCAAGAAGTACCGCTGGGATGCCGTTACCAAGAGCACTACCTACGCCTACTTCTACGACCGTGGCACCGAGACGGGCCACGAGTACTACAAGGGCTCTCAGGAAGAGGGGGAATGGGAAGAATCCAATTACTACAGTACCCAGCAGACCGTGAACAACCTGTTCTCAGAGTGGGTTAACGACTGCAGCAACCTGCTTTCCGGATACGGATTCTCCAAGACAGGAAGCACCAAGATCCTTGGCAAGACCTGTGACGTCTGGTCCGGCACCTACTCCAAGGAAGGCAAGGCCTTCGGCGCCGTTGCCTACGGCGAGATGACACGTGAGGGCAACACCGGCGAATTCTGCGTCTGGAACGGCCTCTGCCTCCGCACCAAGGTCAACGACAAAGTGCAGACCGAAGCCACCGCCCTCGTGGTCAATGTGCCCGACAGCGCCTTCACCGAAACGAACGATATCAGCTGGATTAAGTAAACATACCCGGTATGAAAGAACTGAAAAAAGGTGAATACCTCGCACCGGAAGTTGAGGTGGTAGCGCTTGCCCTGCAAGGCGTCATAGCTTTATCCGGCGACATAGAAGATTCGTCGGAAAGGTCGGAAATCGGATGGTAAAGGAGGAAAGGATTATGAAGAGATTAACATTTATTCTTCTGGCCTTTGCAGCCATATTCGCTTCTTGCCAGCAGGAAGCCTTTGCTCCTGAAAATGAGGAAGAAACAGTATCTCCTAAGGTTATTTATGCTTCTGTAGATGACGGCACCAAAGCGGGCATGGACCGCTATGATGCCGGTGGTGGCACCTATTTGTACAGGCATCACTGGGAGGCTGGAGACCTGATCTATGTCTATGAAGGGACCAGCGTCACCACTTATGAGTGCACGAATGCGGCGACCGGCGAATTCACAGAGAGTTCAACTTCGACCATACCTGGTGGCAAGAGTTTCACGAACTGCCGGGCTGTATATTCTAACGTAGGCCCTGTTTCCGTCCGGGCGAACGACAAAGTCAGTGTGAACAACACAGATACTGGAGGATATACTTCAAGCTCAGACACGCCGGGATACGGCAATTTCATGGTTGCATCAACGTCTGACGGCATTCATTTCCATTTCGTCAGCCAGGTGGGATGGGTAAAGCTCCAACTCACGGGCGTTCAGGCTGTAAAGACCATAGAAATGGCCAAGTATAGCTTAGGAGAAGATTATGAAGGATTTTATGAGTACGATTTCTCCACAGACACTTACACTTTCGACGAAAGCCAGGGCGAGCGTTTGACCCTCACCCTGGATACCCCGGTCACGCTCGATCCCGTGACCCCCACTGATTTCTATTTCGCACTCCCCGCCATGTCCTATGCCGGTCTGAACTTCGAGTTCTCTTTTGACGGCGTTGCCGGAAGCGATGCGATTTCTACCTCCAATACCGTGGTCATTGACCGGAACACTGTCACTCCGATGGCTGTGAAGGAAGTGGGTCTAAGATCCATGCTTTGCACAGGTGTGAATTTCAATCATATTCTTAAGACCCTGGTTGCAGGGACAGACAAATACAGCACAGATGTTGATGATCAGATTACCGGAATCGTGTTCTCCCTAGGAGAGGCATCCCCCGCAGCAACATCCTCCAATCTGGCAGACAGCGGAAAACCCATTTACGCTACATTCGATGCCGGAAGCGGCTTGATCACGCTGCATACAGGGGCAGGCGTTGTAACACTCAATTCAGAATGCGCCCACATGTTCCAGAATATGACGGCCCTTGAAAGCATCGCTATGCTATCCCAGATCAGCCGGTCAACAGTCAGTGTCGAGTCCATGTTCAGGGAATGCTCAAGCCTGGAGTCCGTGAATCTGAGCAAACTGGACGTCTCCACAGCGACGACATTCGGTAATATGTTCAACGGATGCAGCTCGCTCACGAGCCTGGATTTGTCCTCCTTTAGTACGTCCAACGCCACCACCCTCACATACATGTTCGCAGGCTGCAGCTCCCTTACTACCCTGGATGTCAGCGGTTTCAACACAAAGAAGGTGACGACTTTCAGTGACATGTTCAACGGGTGCACCTCCCTTGCCAGCATCGACTTCGGGGCATCCTTCTTCAAGAATACGCTTATCCGTACGCTGGACGGCATGTTCTATAATTGCTCGAGCCTGGGTTCCGTCAACCTGACGAAAGATGCAAGCGCCTCTTTCGAGACCACTTCTCCCTATAGCACGATGGCGGCTATCTGCTACGGTTGTTCTAATCTTACCAGCTTTACCATCCCGCTCCCGGGCAGGGTGACCAGTTTCCAAGACGCATTCATGAACTGTTCAAAGCTCGAGGTTGTCGATATGGACGCCTTGCAGGATTACAGTGATCCTAATTACAAACAGATGTTCAGAGGCTGCCGGAAACTGAATATGCTCAAGGTTAGTCATTGGAGCTGTCCCACCCTTAGCAGTGGCACAACCACCGAGAAGAACAGGTACATGTTCATGGAGACAAGTGAAGATGCCAGTGGCCTGGACATCTATATTGCTTCATCACAGTTTACCTGGCTTGGTTATTACTTCAATGCTACGATGAAAGCCTCCGGGTTCGTCACCCGCCACGATCCCAACCTGTAGTCAAGTCTAGGATACTACCTTCTGTTGCTGGCAATCCCTATGTAGTAGAGGAGTGTGGCAAGCGATCCCAGGGCGGCTATCACGTAAGTGTAGGCCGCCCATTTTAATGCGTCCTTGGCCATAGGCAGCGTCTCGTAGGTGGCGATGCCGGAGTTCTCCAGCCAGGCGATGGCGCGGCGGCTGGCATCGATTTCGACCGGGAGTGTCACCAGACTGAAAACGGTGGTGAGGGCGAAGAGCCCTATGCCGAGCCAAAGC
>JAFZIX010000072.1 GCA_017554135.1 Bacteroidales bacterium
CGACTGCGTGCAGTTCTTCTTCGATAACGACGGGCCGCTGGACGAGGTTCGGAGGCTGATCGCAGACGTAGGAGACCTCGAACGCATCCTCTCCCGGGCCGCCACCGGCAGACTCCTGCCCCGCGAGATGATGCAGTTGCGGCGCTCACTGCGGCAGATGGAACCCATCAAGGCCCTTTGCGCCGATACCGGGGTGGAGGCGCTGGACAAACTTTTGCGGGGGATGAAGAATTGCGGCCGGCTGCTCGCGAAGATCGAGACTACTATGGCGGAGGATCCCGCCGCGCAGATAGGCAAGGGCCCGGTGATTGCCGACGGTGTGGACAAGACGCTGGACGAACTTCGGGCGATTTCCACCGGCGGAAAGGATTTCCTCCTGCAGATGCAGCAGCGCGAGATCGAGCGTACCGGCATTTCCTCGCTGAGGATAGGTTATAACAACGTGTTCGGCTACTACCTGGAGGTGCGCAATACCTTCAAGGATCAGGTGCCTGCCGAGTGGGTGCGCAAGCAGACGCTGGTGGGCGCGGAACGCTATATTACTGAGGAACTTAAGGAATACGAGCAGAAGATTCTGGGGGCCGAAGGAAATATTTATGAACTCGAGACCCGCATTTACGGCGCGCTGCTCGCCGAGGTGCAGAAGGCGATAAGGGATATCAAGACCAACTGCGATATTATCTCGCAACTGGACGTCCTCTCGGGATTCGCCGTACAGGCCATCGAACGCGGATACTGCCGGCCGGAGGTGGACAATGGCACCGTGCTGGACATCAAGGCGGGCCGCCATCCCGTCATCGAGACGCTTATGCCTCCGGGAGAGGAGTATGTGCCGAACGATGTCCATCTGGATTCTTCGGAAACGCAGATAATAATCCTGACCGGGCCGAACATGGCAGGTAAGTCCGCGCTGCTGAGGCAGACGGCGCTGATTGTGCTGATGGCCCAGGCCGGGTCGTTCGTGCCGGCTTCATCCGCCCGGATCGGGTACTTCGATAAGATTTTCACCCGCGTCGGAGCCACCGACAACATCTCCCGCGGCGAGTCCACTTTCATGGTGGAAATGCTTGAGACAGCGATGATTATGCACAATCTTTCCGCGCGTTCGCTGGTGCTGCTCGACGAGATCGGCCGCGGCACTTCGACCTACGACGGAATGAGCATAGCCCGCGCCCTGGTGGAGTATATCCACAAGTTCGGCAAGGGTGCCAAGACGCTGTTCGCTACCCACTATCATGAGTTGAATGATTTGGAGGAGATCTACCCGCGCGTGAAGAACTACCACATTGCCGTCAAGGAGGTGGGGAAGGATATAATATTCTTGAGGAAGTTGACCGAGGGCGGAGTGTCGCATAGTTTCGGTATCCACGTGGCGCGTCTGGCGGGCATGCCCCGCGAGATTGTGGAGAGTGCCGAGCGCACCTTGAAGGACCTGGAGCGCAAGGAAAACAGTGTTCGCGCCGTGGCCTCGGCCGGTGCGGTGCAGGACGACGGCAGCGTGCAGTTGAATCTCTTCCAACTCGACGATCCTACTTTGAGCGCACTGCGTGCCCGTCTGGAGGGTGCAGACCTGAATAATATGACCCCGATGCAGGCCTTTGACCTGCTGCGGGCGATGAAAGAGGAGATAGGTCTCGATGCGTAGGGTTCTGATCATAACCTACTACTGGCCTTCGACCGGAGGTTCAGGCGTTCAGCGCTGGGTTAAGTTCGCCAAATATCTGCCTGCCTTGGGTTGGCAGCCAGTGGTTTATACCCCTTCCAATCCGGAACAACTTGCTGTAGATGATAGTCTCCTGGCGGAGATTCCCGCCGAGGTTGAGGTTTTGAAACAACCCATTCGCGAACCGTATGCGTTGTATCATAAACTAATGGGCCGTGGCTCTTCGAAGGGAGCCGGGGTGAATCCTATCAATGCCCAGAAAAAAAACTGGAAGCAGCGGCTGATGTTGTGGGTGAGGAGCAATTTCTTCGTGCCGGACCCGCGTGCCGGATGGGTTCGTCCGTCGGTGGGTTTTTTATGTAGGTATCTTTCCGAACATCCTGTGGATATGATAGTTACGACAGGTCCTCCCCAGTCTGTTCATCTGATCGGCCGCGGGCTTCACCGGGCTCTTGGCGTTCCGTGGGTGGCGGATTTCCGTGATCCCTGGACGCGGATGTTCTTCTTTGAGAATCTGCCATTGTTGCCCTGGGTACGCCGGCGCCATTTCAAATTGGAGAAGTCCGTCCTGGATGAGGCGACCGCCGTGGTTTCCGTGACTCCGCGGGTGCAGGCGGATTTCGCTTCCATGACTTCCACTCCGGTTCATCTGATTACCAATGGTTATGATGAATCGGATTTCGCCGCCGAGTTGCCGCCGCGCACCGATGGCAAATTCAGGATTGTTCATACCGGGCTTTTTGCCTCCGATGGCAATCCTCTTGAATTGTGGAATGCTCTTGCTGGTTTATGCTCTGAATCTACAGATTTCGCTTCGCGTCTGGAGATTCGCCTGGCCGGCAAGGTTGATCCTGAAATCGTGGATTCCATTACTGAGGCGGGCCTTGGCGCCCAACTCCGACTGCTTGGCTATCTTCCTCATCCTGAATCAGTTGCCGAGTTGAGGCAGGCCGACATTATCCTCCTTCCCCTCCGCCACGGCGCCGAATATTCCAAGGTTTATCCCGGCAAAATTTTTGAGTGCATGGCGGCCGGCCCGGCCGTCCTAGGCATCGGCCCCACCGATAGCGCGGCGGCCGAACTGCTGATATCTACCGGCACTGGAGTAATGTTCGACTGGTCGGAGAATCCCGCGGAATTCATCAGAACCTGTCATTCCGAACCGAAGGCCTACTGTCATTCCGAACCGCTTGTTTCCTGTCATTCCGAACCTGCGCAGCAGGTGAAGGAATCTGACGGCGCGGACGGCAGAGCAGCCGCATATAGCAGAAAGGCCCTTGCCGGCCGTATGGCCATCCTCCTGACATCATTAACCAAATAACCCCATGCGCGAACTACACGAAGAATGCGGCGTCCTTGGAATCTACGGAGTAGAGCAGGCGCCCCGTCGCGCATTCCTCGCACTACAGGCACTCCAACACCGCGGCCAGCAAGGCTGCGGCATGGTAGTCTCCGGGGATGACGGCTCGCTGCAGATCCATAAGGGCGCCGGCCTCGTGAAGGACGTCTTCAAAGAAGAAGACCTCGCCCGGCTCTCCGGCAGAACGCTTATAGGTCATGTCCGCTACCCCACCACGGAAGTCGGCGGCCTGGAGAATATCCAGCCCTTCCGGATTTCCTGCAAGGCCGGACGCTTCGCGGTGGCTCACAACGGGAACATCGTCAACGCCGACATCATAAAGGCCCACCTCGAAACCCTCGGGCACCTCTTTCATTCCACCTCCGACAGCGAACTTTTCGGGCACCTGATAGGTATGGGGCATGCTTCGAACGGATGGGCGGCGAACATCATCGCGGCCGCAAACCAACTGGACGGAGCCTTTTGCACCGTCATCCTCGCGGACGGCATCCTCTACGCCTGCCGGGACAAATACGGCTTCCATCCGCTCTCGCTCGGCAAACTTGGGGACGGGTATGTGGTGGCCAGCGAAACCTGCGCCATCAACACTCTGGGGGCGGAATTCATCCGCGACGTCGAACCCGGGGAACTCATCGCCATCGGCCCGGAAGGAGTGAAGAGCTACCGTCATTCGCGCTTCGTCGGCAGGAAGATGTGTGCGATGGAATACATCTATTTTGCGCGCCCGGACAGCGACATCGAGGGCTGCGGCGTGCATGCTTTCCGCAAAACCACCGGCAAACTGCTGTTTGAGGAGCATCCGGTGCCGGCGGATATAGTTGTGTGCGTGCCGGAATCCAGCTTCAGCGCTGCGATCGGGTATGCTGAAGCCAGTGGCCTGCCTATGGAGATGGGGCTGCTGAAGAACATGTATGTCGCGCGCACCTTCATTCAGCCGGCACAGTCGATGCGGGAGGTCGGGGTGAAGATGAAATTGGCGGCCGTCCGCAGTATCGTGAAGGGAAAGAGGGTGGCGGTGATAGATGATTCGATCGTGCGCGGCACCAC
>JAFZIX010000073.1 GCA_017554135.1 Bacteroidales bacterium
GCGGCTTTGAAATGGACGCAAGCAGCCTGGCCGATCGGATAAGGAGGGATGAGACTCTTTACCGTGACAGTGGGGGAGGGGTAACCTTCACAGGAGGAGAACCTTTGTCTCAGGCAGCGTTCCTCTGCGAGGTAATGAGCTTACTGCCAGATATACACAAGGCTGTGGAAACCAGCGGATTCGCTCCTGCTGATGTCTTTGAAAGAGTGCTGGAATGGGTCGATTGGGTGCTTTATGATATAAAACTGACGGATGCCCTTTTGCATCGCCGGTATACGGGCGTTGATAACGCTCTTATTCTAGAGAATCTAAAGACTTTATGTGGCAGCGGAAAACCTTTTGTCGCCCGCGTCCCGCTCATTCCCGGGATCAATGACACTTGGGAGAACATGGAATCGACGGCCCGCTTGCTCATCGGAGCGAAGGGGCTCGTGAGGGTCGAATTACTGCGTTACCATAAGACTGCAGGGGCCAAATACCCCATGGTGGGAATACCTTACACCCCGCCGTTTGACGAAAACAAGGAGCCTGAAATCCATGACGTATTCACGGAAAAGGGCATGAAACTATTAGTACTATGAACAAGAGGATTGAGGCGCTTAAGACCTTTATTTGGAACCGGGAACATCATGCTTTCCGTATCGCTCCGGAAAAACTGGGGCTGGATCATCTATGCGACCGTTTTGAGGAAGAAGGAGTTGTCCCTATCGAGCGCAGTGCCCGTATGCTGCGGGCATTGCTCGAGGCTGAAACTCCTATCATCCTGGAGGGGGAGACCATTGTTGCGACCCGTACCATAACGCGCATTCCGTCCATTTTCACGGAGGGGGAATGGGCCGAGATAAAAAAACATCATACACTCCACGAAAGGGGGACTGTATCCAATATTTCGCCAGACTACGAGGGTATTCTCAGGGATGGACTGGGCCTTCGTATGCGTCAGATAGAGGAACGTGCCGATGATCCATGCCTTACCGGGGATCAGAAACAGTTTTTGCAGGCGGCCCGGGAGTGCATCGAAGCCGTCCAGGACTTTATTCTCAAATACCAGGAATGCGCACGTAGGGCCGGGATGCAGGATTTGGCTGACATCCTTACTTATATCCATTCCAACGGCCCGCAGACCCTTCACCAGGCTTTACAGTTGCTTCGCATCGTTCATTTCGTCCTGTGGGAAAGCGATTGCTATCACAACACCTTGGGACGCTTTGACCAGTATATCTATCCCTATTACAAGGCCGACATGGAAAGCGGGCGCATTACAAGGGAACAAGCCTTCGACCTTATCGAAGAGTTCTTCCTTGCCTGTAACAAAGACAGCGACCTGTATGTGGGTATGCAGCAAGGCGACAATGGCCAGAGCCTTGTGCTGGGGGGGAGAAATCAGAAAGGGGATTACCTTTTCAACGAAGTCTCGGAGATGTGCCTGCAGGCTAGTTATGAACTCAATCTGATCGATCCCAAGATTAATCTCCGATGCGATGCCGATACCCCGCTTGAGGTATACAAGTTGGGAGCAAAACTTACTCGGCGCGGGCTGGGCTTCCCGCAGTATGACAATGATGATGTCGTCATCCCGGGGCTCCTTCAGCTAGGCTATACGGCAGAAGACGCATATAACTATGTGGTGGCGGCCTGCTGGGAGTTTATTGTGCCTGGAAACGGAATGGAGATTGTGAATATCGATGCCCTGTCCTTTGCATCCGTGGTCTCTGCTGCAACGGAGCATCTGGGCGAATTCGATACATATGAAGCCTTCTATGCTTATGTAGACAGTCGCATTAAAGCGGAATGTGACCGTATTACCAAGGCGCACGACCACTTGTACATTGTGCCGGCTCCCTGGATGTCCATGCTCATGTGCGGGACGATTGACCGTGCACGGGATATTTCTCTTGGCGGCAATACCAACAACTATGGTGTGCACGGGACAGGCCTGTCTACGGCAGCCGATTCTCTGGCGGCAATTAAAAGGTTATATTTTGAGGAAAAATCCGTATCTTTAGTAGAATTAATGGATGCCGTTCATCATAACTTCAAAGGACACGAAGCCCTTCAAGAGCGTCTGCGAAACGAGGCGCCCAAGATGGGTCTGGATGAGGAGGATCCCGATGCGATTGGAAGCGCGTTGCTGGAGTCCTTCGCCGAAGGACTCCGTGGAAAAAGAAACGAACGCGGCGGTATCTGGCGTGCAGGTACGGGCACGGCTATGTATTATATCTTTCATGCTAAGGACCTGCCGGCTACGCTAGACGGCCGTAATGCCGGAGAAGTCATTCCTGCCAATTTTACCCCAAGCATGTTCCTCCGTCAGAAGGGGCCTGTCTCGGTCATGCGCTCTTTTGCCAAACAACCGCTGAAAGATACTATCAATGGAGGCCCGCTTACTATCGAATTGGATGATAGTATCTTCCGCAATGAAGAAACCGTGGAAAAGCTTGCTATGCTTATTCGTAGTTATATAAGACTGGGCGGCCATCAGCTGCAGCTGAACACGCTGAACAAGGAAGACCTTCTGGATGCCAGGAAGCACCCGGAGCGGCATCGCAACCTGATTGTGCGCGTATGGGGCTGGAGCGGTTACTTCGTAGAACTGGATGAATGTTATCAGGACCACATCATCAACCGAATCAAATACACTTTATGAAACTGAGCATCAAACCGTACATGTTCTGGGTGGCCTTCGTGGCCTCACTGGGCGGTCTTCTCTTTGGCTTTGACACGGCGGTCATCTCTGGCGCCGAGAAACAGATCCAGGCCGTTTACGGCCTCACGGACTTCGCCCATGGCTTCACCATGGCGACGGCCCTGATCGGCACCATCATCGGCGCCCTGTTCTGCGGAAAGCCCGCCGAGCGCTTCGGCCGCAAGCGGTCCCTCATCGTCATCGGTATCCTCTACCTGGTGTCGGCCGTCTTCAGCGGCGCCGTCGTGAACTGGTACA
>JAFZIX010000005.1 GCA_017554135.1 Bacteroidales bacterium
GGCCGTAGTTCGCCTTTTCCAGGCTGCGCTGATATGGCGAGCCGCCCAGGATAATCAGATAATCTTTCCAATAGCTGTCCGGAGGAGCCAGGGTGCTGCCGAGAATATCCAGGCTGACCACTTTACGGATGCGTTGCTTCGAGAGGAATGACTTCAGTTCTTGAGCCCCGGCCATATTGGCATTATGCCCGTCCACGAAAGCCAGGATCATGTCGCTGCGGCCCTTGAAGCGCTCTGCCAGGGCCAGCAGGGCAGCCACTCCCGAGGCATTGCTGTCCGCCCCGGGATAGAGCCTCTCCCCCATCTTGCCAAGGCCGTCGTAGCCTGCCATCACAAGGGTTGCGTTCTTGCATCCTTCGGGAAAGGCGACAAGGTTCCTGCCGATAGATCCTCCAGCTGTGGTGAAGGTGTTCAGTTGCACCTCATAGCCCAGGGAACGGAGCCGGCGGATGATATAGAAGGCGGCATCCGTGTTGCCCGGAGAGCCTGTCTTGCGCCCGGCGCAGAGACTGTCCGAGAAGAACTCCACGTCCCTCCGCAATGCCGATTCCAGCGCCGCCAGATCCTCCTTCGCAGGCGCGGCCGCGGCCACGTGCGAAGAGAGCAGCAGGCAGAGAAGCAGAATTATTTTTGCCGGACGGGCGGAATTAGGCATAATAAATGTTATATTTGCTTGATAGTGCGATAAGCAGCACAAAATTAATGAAAAAGTTCGGGCTGGCAATACTCTTTTTGTTCTGTCTGGCATTCCAGCCGGCCGGAAACATCCGCGCCCAGTACGACAAGGATGTCTTCTTCCTGCGCGGCCGCCAGGCCTTCGCTGACGGGAAATATGCCCTTGCCATAGAGAACTTCAACGTGCTCGCCCGCCTGGACACCACCGACTACTGGAACTTTTTCTACCGCGGCATCTCCAAGTACAACCTCGGGGACGTGCGCGGCGCACAGCAGGACTTCGACCGTTCTCTCCGCCTGAATCCCATCTTCACCAATGGCTACCACTACCGCGGCATCACCAAGAGCCGCCAGGGGCAATACGAAGAGGGCCTGCAGGATATCAACAAGGCCATTGAGTTGCGCCCGGGTTTCGTGGGGCTGTATTTCAGCCGCGGGGTAACATATTTCCTCGCGCAGCGCTTCGACGAGGCCATCGCAGACTTCGACCGCTATATCAAGAAAGAGCCCAAGGACCCGGGTGCCTACCTCAACCGCGGTGCCTGCCACCTCTTCCAGAAAGATACCGTAAAGGCCCTGGAGGACTATAACCGGGCCATCAAGTTGGACCGCTATGATCCCGAGGCATACATCCGTCGCGGGCGCGTATATGCCGCCAGGCAGGATTATGACAAGGCCATCGCGGACCTGGATCTTGCCATCAAACTGGACACCACGAACACCTTCGCCTACTTCAACCGGGCCTTGATGTATGCCGACAGCAACAATCCCAAGGCCGCCATGGACGATCTGGACCGGGTGCTCAAGGAAGAGCCCGGCAACGCCCTCACCCTCTACAACAGGAGCCTCCTGAAGGCCCAGGTCGGGGATTTCGAGTCCGCCCTCGACGATATGGACCGCGTGATTGGCATCAATCCAGGCAATGTGCTCGCATATTTCAACCGCGCCGGTTATTTCATTGAGATGGGCCGCTGGCAGGATGCCCTCGAAGACTACAACATGGCCATCGCCCTCTACCCGGACTTTGCGAAGGCCTATATGAACCGTTCCTACGTAGAGAACCGTATGGGGCGGACCAAGGCATCCAAAGCAGACTATGCCATCGCCCGAAAGAAGGTGGCCGAGTATGAGAGCAAGCATGCCAGCGGGCAGGCGGACTTCGCCGACACCACCCGCAAATACAGTTCCCTGCTGGCCCTGGATGCAGATTTCGCAAAGAAAGATTTCGACAATGAACTTCTCCAGCACAGGGACATCGACATTCGCCTCAAGCCTCTCTTCAAGTTCCGCATAGCCGGCAACGAAGAAGATATGGCCATAGCTCTCAGCCGGGATTTCGAGAATCCACTCGTGGAGAGATTCCTTTCGGCCGTGCCAATCCCCGTCACCATCACCAACAAGGATATCCAGGCGGTCCGCTTGAGCCGCAGCCTGGGCAGCATCCTGGCCGGGGACAGCAGCAGCGGGCCCGGCACAGTCAGGCTCACGCCCTCCGAAATCAGCTTCATCCAGGGCATATACGAGGTGCAGAACAAACAGTATAACGCCGCCCTCACCTGCTTCGACCGGGCAGTCAAACAGGCGCCGGACGATTTAAGCAGGGACCGCTACACCCGCTTCTATAAGGCATTCTACCTGATGAACCGCGGCGTACTCAGGGCGGAGATGATTGATTTCATCGCCAGCATGGAGCGTAACGTACAGACCCTCACAATGGACGATCAGGGAGCCATCCGCGCACGGGTGAGCGACCGGGTAGACCGCAATTACGATTATTCGGAGGCCATCGCCGACATGCAGGAGGCCATCAAGATACTCTCGGACATCCCCCATCTCTACTATAACCTGGGCAATCTCTACTGCCTCTCCAGCCAGATGGTGGAGGCAATCGAGAACTACGGGAAGGCCATCAGCCTCTGGCCCTATATGGGAGACGCCTATTTCAACAGGGGTCTGGCGCTCATATTCATCAAAGACAAGGAAAAAGGCTGCATCGACCTCTCCCGGGCAGGAGAGCTTGGAGTGGCCGACGCATACAGCGTAATCTCCAAATACTGCAAGGAAGATGATCAGCAATAAGATAGTGTTCCAGTCCCTCTCCAGCGGCAGTTGCGGCAATTGCTATTTCCTCCATATGGACGGTGAAGAAGGAGGGGCGGGAATTATTATCGATGCCGGCGTGAGCATGCGCAGGCTGAAGATGGAACTGCTGAAAAACGGCTTCACCTACGACGATATCGACGCAGTGCTGGTCACCCACGACCACATGGACCATATCCATAATCTGGGGCCCTACTGCAAGCGCCTGCTGAAGCCCGTGTGGATGACGCGCAAACTCCGCGGATCCCTCGCAACCCACTGGATGACAGGCGAATACCTCGCCCCCGTTGTAAAAAACCTCAACGATGCCGGCTGGTCTGAGATTGTTCCCGGGAAGGTGCGTGCAAAATACTTCGTAGTGCCCCACGACGCCACCCAGACCGTTGGCTACTGCATAGATCTCAAAGGCTATCTCTTCGTAATCATGACGGATATAGGCCGCATGACCGACGAGGCCCTGAGTTATGCGTCGCAGGCTTCCACCGTCGTTATCGAGTCGAACTACGACCTGAACATGCTCCGGGGCGGATCCTATCCCGTGGAACTCCAGGACAGGATATGCGGCGGGCACGGGCACCTTTCCAACGCAGAATGCGCGGATGCTATCAGGGATTTCGTGCACCCCGGGCTGGAGAACGTCTTCCTCTGCCACCTCAGCGAACACAACAATACCCCGCGGAGAGCGGTGGAGGCCAGCCTCCCCTCGGTCGAGGGCACGGGAATAAGGCTTCTGGCGCTTCCCAGACAGACCGCATCTCCGATGTTCATTTTATAAATTTGATTATCTTTGTAGATTAATGAAAGCATTCTGGTCCATGTTGCGGCGCTATGTGCGGCCGTATCGGAGATACCTGGGAGGTTCGGTGCTGATGAACGTACTCAGTGCCGTGTTCAACATATTCTCCTTCACCCTCATCATCCCCGTGCTGAAGATCATCTTCCAGATGGAAGACACGGCCTACAATTTCATGCCCTGGGGCAGCGGTGAGTTCAAGGAGGTGTTGGTGAACAATTTCTACTGGTTCGTCGCCCAATACATGGCCAACCACGGCCCCATCATCACCCTCCTGGTGCTGGCCGGAGTGCTGATCGTGATGACCGCCCTCAAGACTTCCTGCTATTTCGGCTCCACCGCCGTGATGGTGCCCCTGCGCACCGGCATCGTGAAGGATTTGCGGATGCAGATCTACAACAAGATCCTCGCCCTGCCCCTCGGATTCTTTTCCCAGGAGCGCAAGGGAGACATCATCGCCCGTATGAGTGGAGACGTGCAGGAAGTAGAAAGTTCCATCGCCGGCTCGCTGGACATGCTCATCAAGAATCCCATCCTGATAGTGTTCTACATAGGCACCCTGATCTTCATCTCCTGGAAACTGACCCTCTTCGTGCTTGTGTTCGCTCCGCTGATGATGTGGCTGATGGGGGTTATCGGGCGCAATCTCAAGAAGAAATCCACCGAGGCCCAGGCTCTCTGGAGCGACACCATGAGCCAGGTGGAGGAAACGCTGGGCGGCCTGCGCGTGATCAAGGCCTTCCTGGCGGAGAAGACCATGTCTACCCGGTTCGACAAGGTCACAGGCGCAATGCGCCACAAGAATGCCCGCGTCGCCACCCGTCAGGCCCTGGCCCATCCCGTGAGCGAGTTCCTGGGCACCGTGATGATATGCATAGTGCTCTGCTTCGGCGGCCTGCTCATCATCAAGGACGATTCATTCATCGACGCGCCGACGTTCATCTTCTACATGGTGATACTCTACAGCGTCATCCAGCCTATCAAAGACTTCTCCAAGGCCGCATACAACATCCCCAAGGGGCTCGCCTCGATGGAGCGCATAGACAGGATCCTGAACGCGCAGAACACCATCAGGGAGAGCGAGGGGGCGATGGAACTTGCCGGATTCAACGAGGCTATCCGTTTCGAGAATGTCGATTTCAGTTATGAGAAAGGCGGAAGGCGGATTCTTTCCGATATCAATCTGGTGATTCCCAAGGGCAAGACCATTGCCATCGTAGGGGCATCAGGCGGCGGCAAGACAACTATGGTGGACCTGATTCCGCGCTTCTATGATGTAGATTCCGGCAGCATCAGCATAGACGGCACCGACATTCGCAAGTTCAAGCTGGACAGCCTGCGCGCAATAATGGGTAACGTGAACCAGGAGCCCATCCTCTTCAACGACACCATTTTCAACAACATCGCCTTCGGCGTGGAAGGTGCCACCGAAGAGCAGGTGATTGAGGCTGCGAAGATAGCCAACGCCCACGACTTCATTATGGAGAAGGAGGATGGCTACCAGACCAACGTGGGAGACCGCGGATGCAAGCTCAGCGGCGGCCAGCGCCAGCGTATCAGCATAGCACGCGCCGTGCTCAAGAACCCGCCCATCCTCATTCTGGATGAGGCTACCGCCGCCCTCGACACCGAGAGCGAGCGTGCCGTGCAGGAGGCCCTGGAGCGCCTTATGAGCAATCGCACCACCATCGCCATCGCACATCGCCTCAGCACCATCAAGGATGCCGACGAAATCATCGTTGTGGATGAAGGCCGCATTGTGGAACGCGGCCGCCACGACGAACTCATAGCCCTCGGGGGGTATTATCGCAAACTACACGATATGCAGGCCCTATGACCACACCGAAGACCATACTCGCACGTTTCCTCTTCTTTCTCTATCTGGCAGGCATAGCCTTCCTTTGCTTCATGCATGTAGATAAGTTGCCGGATGTGCAGAAGTTCATCTTGGGAATCCCCACCGACAAGATTATGCACTTCGGCATGTTCCTGCCATTTCCTATCCTGGCATATCTTGCATACGACCATCTCACCAATAAACTGGGGCATGCGGTTCTCTTCGCGCTGGTCACCCTGTCGGCCGGCCTGCTGATAGCATACGGCACCGAATATATTCAGGGCGCGCTTCCCTACCGCTCCATGGAAATAGCTGATTTCAAGGCAGATGCGCTGGCTCTGGCAATCAGTTGTGTATTTGTTTTCATAGTGGACGTCACACATCTTCCCGTCAGAAAAAAGTGATATGCTGCGCAAAGCCCTTACCGTCTCCGCCATTCTGCTGCTGAGTTTATCCGCAAACGCCCAGAAAGCCCTGCTGGAGGCCTTCAAACCTGTCACCGACTCTATTAACGTGCTCGCAAAAGAGCATTTCAACGTGAAGTCGTATCAGAAACTCAACAAGGCGATGAAGCGGGGCAATACCCTCGATCTTTATTTTACGAAGGAACTGGGAGATCTGCCCTGGCGCCCGGGGGATCCTAAATGGTTCCGCGCCCAACTGAAGAATCTCTGGCCCGAAGAAGCATCCGCATACACCCTGGGCACGATCTGGTGCGAATCCGTTGACTTGGAAGAACTCGCCCAGCCCTATCTAAGCAATAACGGCCAGCCTAAACCTTACCGTTTCAGCACAGACGCTCCCGCCCGCAAACCTTTCATAGAAGAAACCGGAGCCCAGAAGGCAGACAGAGGCCTGCGCGGGCGCAATA
>JAFZIX010000074.1 GCA_017554135.1 Bacteroidales bacterium
CACGCTCTTCCTCGACGAGATCGGCGATATGAGCCTGGCCGCGCAGGCCAAGGTGCTACGCGTGCTGCAGGAGAAGAAGCTTTCCCGTGTGGGCTCCGACAAGTATATTGAGTTGGATGTGCGCTTGATCGCAGCGACGAACAAGGATCTCCAGGCGGAGATCGATAAGGGCAATTTCCGCGAGGACCTCTACCACCGCCTGAGCGTGATCGTGGTGCGCGTGCCCTCGCTGGACGAGCGTCGGGACGACATCCCGCGCCTGATCGAGCATTTCCTCGGGAAGTACACCGACGGCAGCAAGCCGCGCTCCTTCTCGCCTGAGGCCGTGAAGCTCCTGCAGGAGAAGCACTGGCCGGGCAACATCCGCGAGCTCGACAACGTCGTCGACCGCCTCCTCATCCTCGGCGACGAACCCGTCTCCGCGGACAACGTCAAGATGTACGTGAACCTCTAATTACCGGGGGGCGTTCCCCCCGGAACCCCCTGCGTCGCTTCGCTCCGAATCCTTATGCCCGGTTCCGACCGGGCATTTCTTGTCCCCTCCCGGTGCTTCCGGCAGCGTCGGCAGGGCTGCCGTCAGGCAAGCAGGGAAATGCTTGCCCGACGCCACCCTGCCGCCTTTACTGCCTCCAGCACCAGCGGCAGCTGTTCCCACGCACCCCACGCACGGCCCCCGACAGCGCGAGGCTAACGTGCGCAGGCTCTCGCACCTCCGCCCCGCCAGTTGCCGCACTCAACCAACTAAACCCCACTGCCTTTTTCTGGTAGGTCTCCTAACGCTGGTGACTACCAGGGGCAAAAAGGTGGTATTCTGCCCCTGGCAACAGAAATTTCCGGCTGCGAGGGGCGCTGGAGGGCTGTTTTGCCCTTGGCAGGAGATGTTGTTATACGAAGATGGTGGAGAGGTCGTTGCAGAGGTTGCGGAATCCGCGCTCGATCCGGTCTCGCTGCGCTTTGCGGGGTTTGGTCCCGTTCAGGTAGGACCAAAGTTGCTTTTGATTGATACCGGTTACGATTTCCATCCCCGCCAGCGAGAAGATGCCGGCTCCCACATAATACTTCATCAGGCTCGTCGCATCGAAAGAATAATGGACCTCATAGGGGCCGTCCAGGAACGCGGGGTATTTGAATCCTTCTTCCTGGGCAGTCTTCTTGTAAAAGGCCATTTGCCGTTCCATGTCCGCTTTTGCCGCTGCCATCGTTCCCCCGGCTCCGGAGAATATTTCATCCTTGCAGTAAACGGTGAACGTTCCGTCCGACGCGCGTTCAATGATTGCTTCTATTGTCGTCATAGCTCTATCAGTTTCATGTCTTTTCTCATCTTTCTCTCCAGACCCTTACCCACTTCTCTCCCTCGGTGGTAGGGAACGGGGTAGGTTCTGTTTCCCTTTTTGTAAATAACGTGGCTGGTCCCCAACTGCCTCAAAACCGTCCAGCCGTTGGCCCGGACCAGCCTGTGGAATTCGTCATACTTCATTTCCGCGATACAAATATAGTTAAATTTCTATTATACAAAAAATCTTCTTAATAGAGAAATCTCTATTAAACGGCGAAAGATTCTTCGCGCCGGATATGAAGTTCGCATGAACTTGCGACAAGACCAAGACGCTGTAAGATTTGTGCGTAAGAAATTGTGATATTTTACAGCTTCTGATTAATTTTACTGTCCTTCGGACAAAATTCCACCAAAAACAGAAGGAGATTCGCCGGCCCCGACCAGCGAATCTCCACTCCGTTGTTCCAAAAACCGCCGAAATCGGCACAACCCCAGGTTTTGGAGCGGGGGGGTCGTTCCGATTTCCGCCCTTTTCGGCCCCAGCTCGCCAGCTGCCGCACTCAAGGTGCCTGCCGGGAAAGCTCCATTTGAGAGATTCGGTTGAGGCTATCTCTTGAAACTCAAGAATAATTCATATATTTGCGTTGTTCTCCCCCGGGAGAAAGACATAATTGATGAAAGTGTTTCGCTTTTATCCTTGCCGGAAATCTGGTAAATTTCAACAAGTACAAGGATAGGCAATTCATTCATCACCATGTTCTGGTGCATCGTGCCCTTCGGCACTACGCCATAACTGGTGTGGAGTATTGTTTATTTGTACTTGGGCTTACCAGAGCCTCCGGCAGATAAACGAAAAATGCTCCACACTTTCTTGTTATATGGGGGCACAGGAGCATAGCCCGTGATAATAGCCACAACAATGACACGCAAGAATCTCTGGATAGTGCTCTTCGCCTCTTTCCTTCTTCTCGTTGCTTGTCAAAAAGCTCCGGAACTCACAATCACAAGTTCTTCCAACATTGAATTCAGCGCTGATGGGAGCATCGAATCCATAGCATTTAATGCCAATAGGGACTGGTCTATCATTCCATCCGATTCTTGGGTGTCAGTTTCTCCCTCTTCTGGTAAGGCATCCAATGGTCTCATCACGGTCACGATTCATTGCAACGCCAATACGACCTACGAGGACCGCTCGGCGATGGTAACCATTAGGATGGAGGAGTTGTCTCAATCCGTAACGATACAGCAGCCGGCGAATAAGGGAGTGGTCCTACCGAAACAAGTATATGACCTGCAATCTGACGCAAAGACCATAGATGTGGAGGTCCAGGCAAATGTCCAGTATACGGTGTCTACGTCCGTGAACTGGATCAAACAGATCGGCACAAAGGGACTCACATCAAAGACCTTAACCTTCAGCGTCGAGGAGAATAAGGCCTACGACCCTCGAGAGGGAAAGATTACCATCAAACCACAGGAAGGCAATATCCAAGAGCAAATAGTCAGTATAAAGCAGGCCCAGAAAGATGCCCTCATTGTAGAGAAGAACTCGTATGATATGCCGTATGGTGGAGGGGTGGTTGAAATCAAAGTTGAAGCAAATGTTTCATTCGAAGCAACAACCACATCGGATTGGATTCATCATAGTCAGACCAAAGCGCTCAGTAGTTCAACCGTGGTCATGAATATTGACGAGAACTCGACCTATAATCCCCGTCAAGGAAAGGTCGAAATTAAACAAATAAATGGGTCTTTGAGGCACACAATAACAATCAATCAAGATGGGCGGATTGCTGTTTCTTCCGTCGAACTGAATGAGACGAGTTTAAAGATAAATGTTGGAGGATCGGAAACACTTGTCGCAACTGTCAAACCAAACAATGCAACTGACAAAACAATCTCTTGGACTTCTTCGGATAACGCAACTGTTTCTGTGGACGAGGTAGGAAAGATAACTGGAATCAAAGAAGGGGCGGCTACCATTACAGCTAAGGCCGGCGACAAAACGGTGGAGTGTAAAGTGCTCGTTTGCATTCCAGTCTCTTCTGTCGAACTGGACAAAACGGAGTATGTACTGGCACTGGGAGAAACGGCACCTCTAGTTGCGACTGTTAAACCAGAAAATGCCACAGACAAAACAGTAACATGGATTTCATCCAACCCCGAAGTCGCGACGGTGGATGAGGCAGGAAAGATCACTGCCGTCAAAGAGGGGGTCTCCACAATCACAGCTAAGGCAGGGGATAGAACCGCTAGATGTAGTGTCACAGTTTACTGTATTCCCGTCACATCCGTTGAATTGAATAAAACTAATCTTGCAATAGTAGTTCCGTACAGCGAAAGACTCGTTGCCACCGTGAACCCGGACAACGCCACGGACAAGACGCTAACTTGGAGTTCCTCAGACTATGAGATAGCGACTGTTGATTACACTGGCAAGGTAACAGCAGTTAAGCAAGGCACAGCAACAATCACAGCAAAGTCTGGGGAAAGGAGTGCGGCTTGCTCGGTTGTAGTGTATGGAGTTGAACCACCGGACGCAGTTGATTTGGGATTAAGCGTGAAGTGGGCTTCATTTAATATCGGAGTTACGGCGCCGGAGGAATATGGGTTTTATTATTTCGCCTGGGGTGAGACAGAAACCAAATCATCTTACTCTTGGTCTACCTACAAGTGGGCAAACGGAGCAAGTAATAAACTGACCAAATACTGCTCGACAGACAAGGTCGATTTTTGGGACGGTACCGGCAGCCCCGACGGCAAGACGGTGCTTGACCCAGAGGATGACGTGGCGCATGTTAAACTTGGAGGCAGATGGCGTATGCCCACCTATGACGAATGGATGGAGTTGTACAACAACTGTAGATGGATATGGACTTCCCGGAAAGGAGTAAATGGAATAAAGGTAATCAGCATTAAGAACGGCAACAGCATCTTCCTTCCTGCTGGGGGAAAGTGTGATCCTGACCCCGAATACAGGAATTTATACGGATACTACTGGTCCGCTTCCATCAATTGTATTGCGAGCTTCGGTTCCGGCTCTTTTGATGTGTCCCAAGGCTGGACCCCGGGCAGTAGGTACAAAGGGTTCTCTGTTCGCCCTGTTACAGAATAACACATCAATCCGAGAGGTACAATATGAGAATCAATGATTGCAACGCGTTGGCGTGCCTTAAGAACTTAGAGGGACCTCATTCTACGCTATATGCTAGAGGAATACATGTTGAAGAATCGATTCCCGAGGGAGCTCTTCTCTTCATTGGAATTAATCCTTCTTTCAAGGAAGGTTATCCCATCCCCGGGATGAAGGAGTATTCTCCAACTTATTCGCTGAATAATATTGATCACCCCTATTTCAATAAGGCCAAGGAGATTGCGGCAAAGATGAATCTCCCCTTTGGGCATCACGACCTTTTTCCTATCAGGGAACGTGACCAGAAAGTCATAGAGCAAATGTTTGATGGTGACAATGGCCCTCTTGTCCCCAAAGAGGATTATAGTCGTTTCATCGAGGCTGCTCTTGCATGGAGCAAAGCAACCATCACCGAGGCAAAACCGAAGATGATAGTTGTGATAAACACATTTGCATCTCGTCTATTCTTTGATGCCTGCATTGACGGGAGATCTTTGCTCGGATTCAAACCGGCAAATGGAGACCTGTGGAACGAGGAACTTGGAGCAGACTTCGTCCGGATAAATGGCCAAGCCGTGCCGATTCTATTCTCTGGGATGCTATCAGGACAAAGAGTTCTTGATCGGTATTCGGAATTCAGACTTTGTTGGCACATTCAGCATATACTGTCGCATCCGGATATCTGGCCGAAATAAGGGAATTAACCTGCAAATAGCACCAGCCCTGCCGCTTCCGCCATGCTCTCTGGGGCGCTGGAGGCCTATTGCCCTTGGCGGACGAAACATGCTGCCGGGTTGGTTCCAAAAAGGGCGGAAATCGGAACGAACCCCCGTTCCAAAACCAGGGTTGGTGCCGATTCTGGCGTTTTTTGGAACCAGGAGTTGGAGATTCGCCGGTCGGGGCCGGCGAATGACGGTGATTGGAGCCGGCGAATGACGGTGGGGGTTAGCGGATGACGGTGGCGCCGCGGCGCTCGAAGCGTTTGGCTTCGGCTTCGGTGAAGGTGCCGTCGGAGGGGTCGTTGTAGCGGCTGCGCTCGAAGGAGAGTAGCTCGTGGGTGTCGGCGGCGATAAGCATTTTGTAGCAGACGGTCTTGGGACCGATTTCCTCCGGGGCGATGGTGATGGTGATCAGCGCGCCCGGCTCGTCGCGCAGGATGGCTTCGTCCGCCTGGTCGGGGTCGAAGTAGACCGTGCGGCCGCGCAGGCGGATGTGATTGGCCGATTCCAGGCCGCCGTAAGCCACCCGGTCGGAGGTCATGGCTTCCTCGGTGAAGCGCTGGATGATGTCCAGGAAGGCGCCCATGAATACGAGCTCCCGCCCTGTGGGATCGTCTACGCTGGCGATCGGCATCCGCACCACTTCGAAGGGTTTCTTGAGCTGGTCGGTCTCATCCGGCTTTCCGCCCTTTTTCAGAATCAGATAGGCCAGGCCCTCTTCCTGGGCGAGGGTGAGGAAGTAGTAGGACGATGAGTTCCGGATGCGGGCGTATTCCTCCATGTCGCAGAACTCGAAGGGGGAGATGCGCCAGTGGACGGCGATCTCTTCGCGCAGGGCGAGTTCCAGGAAGGAATGACCCTCGAGCACGATCTTGGTGGTCTTGGTGGGGAAGTCCGCCAGGCGCATCTTGCGGGTGTATATTTTCCCCTGCCCGAACGCCGGCAGGGCGGCGGCCAGGAGCAGCAGGGTCAGAAAAAGATGGGTCAAACGCCTTTTCACACGAGCAAATTTACGCAAAAATCATTACATTTGTAAACTATGTCAGACTACGTTGTATCAGCTCGCAAGTACCGTCCCGACTCTTTCGAGTCGCTGATCGGACAGGACAACATCGCGCGGACCCTCAAGAATTCGATCCAGCGCGGGCAGCTCGCGCACGCTTATCTTTTCTGCGGCCCCCGGGGCGTGGGCAAGACGAGTGCGGCGCGCATCTTCGCCAAGACCATCAACTGCGCGAACCCGGGCCCCGACCTGGAGCCCTGCGGGGAGTGCGATTCCTGCCGGTCGTTCGCCGAGGGACGCTCGTACTGCATCCACGAGCTGGATGCGGCGTCGAACAACGGCGTGGATGACATCAAGGCCCTGATGGACCAGGTGCAGATCCCGCCGCAGGTGGGGCGCTATTCGGTGTATATCATCGATGAGGTGCACATGCTTTCGCAGTCGGCTTTCAACGCTTTCCTCAAGACCCTCGAGGAGCCGCCGGCACACGCGATCTTCATCCTCGCGACGACCGAGAAGCACAAGATCCTGCCGACCATCCTGAGCCGCTGCCAGACCTACGATTTCAACCGCATCGGGGTGAGCGACATCGTCCGCAATCTGCGGGATATCGCCGGCAAGGAGGGGATCACGGTGGACGATGAGTCCCTGCACGTGATCGCGCACAAGGCCGACGGCGCGATGCGCGATGCGCTGACGCTTTTCGACCAGACGGTCGCGTTCTGCGGCACGGATATCCATTACGAGGATGTGATCCGCAATCTGGGGGTGCTGGACTATGAGTTCAGTTTCCGCCTGGTGGATGCGTCCTTGGCGGGCGACTATGCGCAGGCGCTGCTGATCTTCGACGAGATTCTGTCGAAGGGTTTCAATGCGCAGCATTTTGTGGCGGCGCTGAGCGCGCATCTGCGCGATCTGCTGGTGAGCCGCACGGGCGGTCTCGAGGCGCTGCTGGATCTGCCGGATTCGCTGCGGGCCCGCTACAAGGAGCAGGGGGAACGCTGCAGCGTGAAATGGTTATACGACGCCCTCGGCGTCACCACCGCCTGCGAGGCCGGCTATCGCCTCGCCACCAATCCCCGCCTGCACATCGAATTCGCCTTGATGAAGCTGGCGTTCCTAAACAATCAGCCTGCAGCCTCTCCTGTTCAGCCGCGTACTGCTGCCCCTGCCGGAAACGGTGCGAGGGCGCACGCGAGCGACAGCGATCCGCGTGCCATCCCCCTTGAGGGGGCGCAGGGGGTGAAGGCCGATTCGCCTGCGAAGCAGGCCACGGGCGGCCACGGTTCTGCGGGGGTTCCCGCCGCCTCCGCTCCTTCGAAGGTTTCTGCTGAAAGTGCCGAGAAGGGGACTGCTCCTGCTGAGCCGGAGTCGCCTGAAAAGCCCAAAGAACGTAAACCGAGAAAGGCTTCGTCGTTGAGCCTGAGTGCGTTGATGGATGAGGAGGAACCGGAAGTGATGCCTGCTGCGGCGGCAGCGGCGGCGGAGGAGAAGCCGGAGGCGCTGCCGGAGGACGGTGTGCTGGCCGGGAAGTGGAAGGAGCTGGCAGCGCAGTTTGCGAGCCAGCCGCGCCTGGCGAACGCCCTGTCCAACGCCAACCTCAGCTTCCGCGAAGAGGACGGCCGCAAGGTCGTCGCCTTCACCGTGACCAACGAAGCCCAGAAAAAGTGGATCGAAGAGCGCATCCTGCGCGACCTGGAGGGCAAATTCGCCCGCCTGACGGCCTGCGGCAAACTCCGCCTCGAACCCACCGTCCTGCCCGAAGAAGAGCAGGAGAAAAAGATATACATGCCCTCCGAGAAAGCGGAGGACCTGATGAGCAAGAACGAAGAAGTCCGCAACCTGGTCGTGGACCTCGGACTGGATATCAAATAAGAGCAAGAGATGAAACTGCGTTGCGAGAACCTGGTCAAGAAATATGGCGTCCGCACGGTCGTCAAGGGCGTATCGATGGAAGTCGAACAAGGAGAAATCGTCGGCTTCCTCGGCCCGAACGGCGCCGGCAAGACCACCAGCTTCTACATGATCACGGGGCAGATCGTCCCCAACGACGGCCGCGTCTGGCTGGATGATGAAGAAATCACCGAGCTGCCGATGTACCAGCGCGCGCAGAAGGGCATCGGCTACCTTCCGCAGGACGCCTCCGTGTTCCGCAAGATGAGCGTCGAAGACAAC
>JAFZIX010000006.1 GCA_017554135.1 Bacteroidales bacterium
GCACACGGCTTCCAAATTCCCCCGGAGTCATCCCCCCTGAAGTTCGGGAGGTAAAAACATTTTATGAAGGGATGTTCCTGGAGATGGGCCTGCCCATCACCTATCTGGAATTCTGCCCGGACCATGACGGCCCCTACGTGAACCCCCGGGACCCCGAAGACTTCGACTCCGCCGCCTGGCGCATCGCCGAAGGCCCCCGCCGCTCCTTCTCCCACCATATATAGAAACCGCCTCCTTGGCGCTGTCGGTGGTGGTCCAAAACAGGGACCACCACTGTCAAAAACACCCTCAAAACGTCAGTAGCGGTCCGGAACTGAAGTGCGCCCTTTTTGTTGGACGGATTTAACAATTTGACTTATGGTTCCGAGTCCGGTATTGTACTGGGCTCATTCCGTTCAACTTTTCCTTGATTCGAACCTCGTTGTAGTAATGAAGGTATTTATCAAGTTCTTTCAAGAAGTGTTCGACCGAATCGAACTCTTGCAAATATAACAATTCTGATTTTAACAGGCCGAAGAAGTTCTCGATAACGGCGTTGTCCAGACAGTTACCTTTTCTGGACATGCTTTGTATTATATGACTATCTTCCAATAACTTTTGATAGGCTTTGTGTTGGTAATGAAAGCCTTGGTCTGAGTGAAGAATGGCATTTGTATTGTCTCCAATGACTGCTACGGTCCCCTTTATCATATCTAAGACCATATCCATTACCGGATGCCTGTATATTGTGTAGTATATCAACTCACTATTATATAGGTCAAGTACCGGAGAGAGATATATCTTTGTCCCAAACAGATGGAACTCTGTAACGTCTGTAACCATCTTCTTGTGCGGTTCACTTGCGCTAAAGTTGCGTTCCAGCAGGTTTGAAGCTATCTTCCCGACTTCTCCCTTATAGGATTTATACTTCTTCATCCTAACCTGACATTTGATCCCAGCTTCCTTCATCAACCTCCTCACCGTCTTTCCGTTGATGATATACCCTTCATTTCGCATTGCCAACGTAATACGACGATACCCGTAACGGCCGCTATTTTGGTGGTACAGCTCCGCTATGCGCTGCCGCTCAACCATCCATTTGTCTGGCTTAGGTCTATGATTATAATAGAATGTAGATCTGGCCATCCCCTTGACCTCCAGGAGGAGGTCTAGACGGTGTCGTGGCCTTAGTTCTTGGATGGCTTCCGCCCAATCGCGCGTAGACGGGCTTCTCTTTCTTCGACTAAGGCCTTCACTTTTTTTAGCAGCGCATTCTCTGCCTCAAGATACTCATTCCGCTTACGGAGCATCTCAAGTTCATCCATCTCTGCCACAGTTCTCAGCCTTTTCTTTTGCATACCTTCAGCTCGGTTTTTACGATTCAGGCCAGCCTCCCCTTTCTCCCTGTACGCTTTCAACCAAGAAGCAATCGTACGTGGACTGCTATCATAACGCAGGCCTGCCTCGGACAAAGATAATTTGTTTTTTTCAATATCTTGTACCGCTTTCAACTTGTGACTGACACTATGGTGTGGGCTGTACTCCGGTTGAAGTAGCGCCAACTCGCCACCGGACAGGTATCTCTTGCGGATCTGTTTCACGGTGAAACGTGACATCTTTAGATTTTTCTCAAGGAAAGTGATGGATTTCCCTTCATTCATCAAGCGCATCGCCTGGACATACTTGAGGTAATTCTCGTTCTTTTTCATTTACCTTCTTTTTATGTCCAACTTTTGGGGCGCAGATCAAACTTGGACCACCACCGACAGAAACACACTTGCCGGAACCCCCATTGATAATCAGCGAGTTGCTGAAAGTCGTCTGGTGAAAATGCACCAGACGACTTCCAGTAAGTCATTGAAAACCAGGCAGGCCTCAGTGGCAGGAGGAAGATTTGCTAAATACAAGAAGAATCGCTACATTTGTAAACTATGATGAAAGAAGCCAAATGGAATATCGGGGAACCCGCGCAGGCAGACAAGGTCAACCGCCTTGCCGCTGAGGTGGGTATAGACCGAGTCCTGGCAGATCTTCTGGTCCGGCGGGGCGTGGAAACCTTCGAAGAGGCACGAGCCTTCTTCCGCCCCAGCCTTGAAAACCTCCACGACCCCTTCCTGATGAAGGATATGGACAAGGCCGTGGAGCGTCTTCATCAGGCAATCACCGGCAACGAAAGAATCCTGGTCTACGGCGACTACGATGTGGATGGCACAACGGCCGTCGCCCTGGTCTATTCCTTCATCAAGCGCTACACCGACCTGGTGGATTTCTACATCCCGGACCGCTACGACGAGGGTTACGGCGTCAGCGCCAAAGGCATCCAGTGGGCGGCGGACAACGGCTTCGGCCTCATCATCACCCTGGACTGCGGCATCAAGGCCATCGAAAAAGTGGACCTCGCCAAATCCCTCGGGGTGGATGTGATCATCTGCGACCATCATCTCCCGGAACTCGAACTGCCCAGGGCCATCGCGGTTCTGGACCCCAAGCGCGAGGATGACTCTTATCCTTTCGACGACCTCTGCGGCTGCGGAGTGGGATTCAAGTTGGTGCAGGCATACTCCCAGAAATACGAAATCCCCTTCGAGACCCTGATCCCCCTGCTGGACCTGCTCGTGGTCAGCATCGCATCGGACCTCGTGACGGTGGTGGGGGAGAACCGCATCCTCGCATACTACGGCCTCAAGCAGTTGAACGAAAGCCCCCGGAAGGGCCTGCTGGCGATGATCAATCTCTCCAAGCTCGAGCCCGGGCATATTACGGTGGATGACATAGTCTTCAAGATCGGCCCCCGCATCAACGCGGCCGGGCGCATGGAGACGGGCCGTCTGGCGGTGGAACTCCTGACCGCCACCGAGACAGGCAAGGCGATGATCGTGGGCGAGAAGATCA
>JAFZIX010000075.1 GCA_017554135.1 Bacteroidales bacterium
GGAAATTCTTGCGCAACTGGTTTTCGAGGAAGCGCTTGTAGGGCTCCTTGATATACTGCGGCAAGTTGCAGAAGAACGCGAACGAAGGGAACTTCGTCGGCAGTTGGGTGATGTATTTGATCTTCACGTACTTGCCCTTCCATGCGGGAGGCGGAGTCTCCTCGATAATCGGCAGCAGCGCCTCGTTCAGGCGGGCGGTAGGAATCTTCTGGGAATAGTTGGCGTACACCTCGGCCACGGCGTCCAGCACATCCTGGATGCGCTGCATCTTCACCACGGAAGTGAAGATCACGGGCACATCGTCGAACGGGGCCAGTCGGGACTTCAGCGCGGTAGTGTACTCCTTCATCGTCTGGGAATCCTTCACGAACAGATCCCACTTGTTCACCACCAGCACGCAGGCTTTGCGGTTGCGGATGATGAGGTTGAAGATGTTCATATCCTGTGCCTCCATGCCTGTGGTGGCGTCTATCATCAGCACGCACACGTCGCTGTGCTCGATGGCGCGGATGGAACGCATGACGGAGTAGAACTCAAGGTCTTCATTCACCTTGCCCTTCTTGCGTATTCCGGCGGTATCCACCAGCATGAACTCATGTCCGAACTTGTTGTAGTGGGTTTCGATGGAGTCCCGGGTGGTGCCGGCGACGGGGGTGACGATGTTGCGTTCCTCGCCGAGCAGGGCGTTGGTGATGGAACTCTTGCCGACGTTCGGTTTGCCGACGATGGCGATACGGGGCAGACCGGCGTAGGGATCCTCCACTTCGGTCTCTGCCGGAAGAGCCTTCACGACTGCGTCCAGCAGGTCCCCGGTGCCGCTGCCGTTGGCGGCGGAGATGGAATAGACCTCCCCGAGGCCGAGGCTGTAGAACTCATAGGCATCGTACATCTTTTCGCCGGAATCCACCTTATTGACGCAGAGGATGACCGGTTTGCGAGAACGGCGCAGCACGTCAGCGATCTCGGCATCGTAGTCTGTGATGCCGGTGGCGGCCTCCACCATGAACAAAACGACATCGGCCTCGTCGATGGCTATCTGCACCTGGCGGCGGATGGCGGCCTCGAAGACGTCATCCGAGTTGGAAGTATATCCTCCGGTATCCACCACCGAAAACTCGCGGCCGTTCCAGTCGCTTTTGCCATAATGGCGGTCCCGCGTTACGCCCGCGGTATCGTCGACAATCGCCTGGCGCATACCTACCAGGCGGTTGAAGAGGGTCGATTTGCCGACGTTAGGCCGGCCCACAATTGCTACTAATCCGTTCATTTATTATATAGGCTGCAAGTTTTACAAGCATCCGAGAAGTTGCCGGAGCAAGCCCGGGGCTTGTGGAGGGCGGCGTCCTCGTCTTTATAACAGACGATTCCGCGAGCCTTCAGTTTCTCGTTGCTGCCGACATCAAACTGGGGGAAGCCGCGCCTGAAAAGTATCCCGATACCCAACAGGAGCATGCATATCCCCACAAGGAGCACGGCAGCAAGAAAAACCTTCATTTACTTTATCTCGAATTCGGGACTGATAGGCTCGTACATATACACCTTGCGCATCATACGGGCAAACACGGGAGCGATGCTGAGGACCTTGATCTTCGGATCGTCCGCGAGCTCGGGATGAGGGATGGTGTCTGTGATGAAGACCTCGTCCAAAGCAGAGTCGGCGATGCGCTGCAGGGCCGGGCCGGAAAGGACTCCGTGGGATGCACAGGCGCGTACGCTCTTGGCACCGAGTTTCTTGAGAACGTCGGCGGCCTTGCAGAGAGTGCCGGCGGTATCAATCATATCATCCACAATAACCACATCCTTGCCTTCGACCTCGCCGATGGCTTTGATCTCGGAGACCACATTGGCACGCTCGCGGGTCTTGTGGCAGATGATGACAGGGCAGTCCCTGCGCTTGCTGAAGTACTTGGCGTAGGAGTTCGCCCTCTTTGCACCGCCCATGTCGGGAGCGGCGATGGCGAGGTCCTTGAGTTTGGAGCTCTCGGAGATGGCCTTGGTGAACACGTTGCTGGCATAGATGTGATCTACGGGGATATCGAAGAAGCCCTGGATCTGATCGGCGTGGAGATCGCAGGTCATCACGCGGTCGGCACCGGCGGCGCGCAGCAGATTGGCCACGAGTTTGGCCCCGATGCTGACGCGGGGACGGTCCTTACGGTCCTGGCGGGCCCATCCGAAATAAGGCATCACTGCGATGACCTTATCGGCGGAAGCGCGCTTGGCGGCATCGATGCAAAGAAGCAATTCCATCAGATTGTCTGCCGGAGGGAAGGTGCTCTGGATGAGGAACACCGTCGCACCGCGGACACTGTCCTTGTAGGACGGCTGGAATTCACCGTCGCTGAACTTATCCACTTCAAGATCCCCGAGAACGATGTGCTCGTCCTCCGGCCCCTCGGTCTCCTGAAGATACTTGACAACTTCCTTAGCGAAGGCTTCCGATGCCTTGCAGCTAAAAACCAACATTCTGTGTTCGTGTTGCATAGGTTAAGACTGTGTTAAAATAGTTCCTATATAGTTTAAAATCTCTTCTTTACCCATCTTCTTTTCGGCTGAACTGGCGAACACGGGAGGCAGGCTCTCCCAGTCTTGAAGCAGGATGTCGCAACTCTTCCGTATCTGCGCAGCCGTGGCCGACTGCCCCTGCTTGTCGCACTTGGTGAAAATGATGGCGAAAGGCACTCCCTTCTCTCCAAGTTCAGCGATGAAGTCTATGTCGATACGGGTGATATCATACCGGGAATCCACCAGCACGAAAAGAGTCATCAATTCCTCCGAGCCCAGTATGTAGTCGCTTATTACCTTCTTCAGTTCTTCCCGCGCCTTGAGACCCATCTTCGCATAGCCGTATCCGGGAAGATCCACAAGATACCAGCTATCGTTTATGAGGAAGTGGTTGATCAGTTTGGTCTTGCCGGGGGTAGAGGAAGTCATGGCAAGTTTTCCGTTGCCGGTGAGCATATTGATGAGGGAACTCTTCCCCACGTTGGACCGCCCTATGAAAGCGAATTCGGGCAGCCGACGCTTGGGTTTGGCCGAAACCCTTGTGCAACTGCCAGCGAACTTTGCCTCCGTTATCTTCATACTACAAAGATAACGAATTCCTCGCACAATCCAGCGGGCTTTTTCAAATTTTATCCTTTGGGATAAAGAATTGTGAAGCAGGCCCCTCCCAAAGAGAAGGATGCAGAGTATGAAATCGTGGCTCCGCAGCGCTCAAGCACGCTTTTCGAGATTGCCAGACCAAGGCCGGACCCGCTATTCTTGGTGGTGAAATTCGGGGTAAAGAGTTTATCTATATTCCCTTCTGCCACACCCGGACCATTATCCTCGAAAACTATGTCGTAGAAGCCATCGGTTATTGAGTTGCGAAGGCTCACTCTCACTATGCCATCCTTGCCGCCACGCTCTGCGAGCGCCTGCACGGAGTTGTTGATCAGGTTCACAAATACTCGGGTGAGTTGCGGCTTCGGACCCATCACCATCACATCGTCCAAACCTATGTATTCAAAGGTAAGGTCTTCCCTGTTGTCGAAGATGGATATCTCTTCCTGCAAGAGTTTGGAAAGATCTATTTCAACCGGCTCCTGATCATAGAGTTTGGCGAAGGTGGAGAACTCATCTGCCGTTTCGGTAAGGATGTCGATATGGTCCAGAATGATACGGCTTATCTCGTCAAACTTCTCCTGCCAACTGGCATCCCCCTTGTTCTTAAGGCGGATCAGGCGCTGGATCTGGAGTTTCATGGGCGTGAGCGGATTCTTGATTTCGTGAGCGACCTGCCTCGCCATTCCGCTCCAGGCCTTATCCCGCTCTGCCTGAGCGAGTTTCAAGGTGCTTTCCTGTAACTCCGCCACCATCCTGTTATATGCCTTCACCAGCCCGGAAATCTCATCCGAGTTGCTATAGTTGATGGTTTCCAGATCGTCTGCATCGGCCACATTCATCTTCGTTCCCATCTCGCCAAGGGGCTTGAACATCAGCCTCAGCACCCGCGTCACCATGAAGGTGGCCACCAAAAGCAGGAGGATGAACAGGGAAATAATCATCAGCGAATGGCTCACCACGTACGACTCAAAATCATAACTCTCGTCGGTGTATGGTGCCGAAATGATGGCGAGCAAGGAACCGTCCTCGGCGAACAGGGGCGCGTACATGCTGTAGAAGCCCCGGTCGCCAATCTTCTCTTTATGGATGAAGTAGCGGCTGGTATTGCGAACGGTGGATAAATAAGCATCGGCGTCCATCCTCGGCTCCACAAGCATCTGATAGAAAACATCCGGCGCAGTGGACATCAGTATCATCCCGGAAGGGCTGTAAACGGTTATATCCGCGTTGGCGTTGTTACCCACATCGCTTATCACACGCATCATCTCCTGCGAGCGCATGTCCCTGATTCCCCCGGACCGGACACGAGCCTGGACCGATGCCTGGATAGCATTGATCTTCTCCGACATCAGGGTGTTGCGGTTAACCTCGTTCCGGTTGATGACGAAGGCCATGCTCACCGCCGCCATAGTGACCAGGGTGACCACCAGAGACACCAGCACCACCAGCCGGATGCGTGTCTGGAAGTAGGTCTGCCCCAACGCCTTACGCCTCGCCCTGCGCATAGAGACCAAGGTGAAGAATAGGAAGCAGAGCAGCCCTATGAATATGAATGAGACGACATAGTTGATACCCTTGATCGTCTGGCGGGAGATTACCACGGTCTCGGTGGAAGTCACCGGGTAGATAAAGTGCACCCACTTGTTCTGCTTGATGCGTTTTTCCCCTCCCCAGCGCTCGTCCATCTTCACCGAATAGGCATAGTTTCCCTTGAAAGTCAGCAACTTGCCGTCGTCGTAGCGGGCAAAGGAATATTTTGCCGGAATCAGCACCTCCCCGGGCAGAGTAGGCCCTATTATGCTGGCGTATCCGCTTATCTTCCAACCCATCTTCTGCCCGACCTTGATGAGCACACGGCTGATGCCGTAGTTCCCGATGCGGTAGTAGAACACTCCCACATAGTTGACGAAACCGTTGCCGGCATCCATGAAACGGAAGTGGGAGTCCGGAGCGATAAGTTCGGCACCGTTGGCTTCCATAAAATCGCCCGGTTCGAGCGAAACGCTGACATCGTAATCCCTCATTATCCGCCGGAGGTAACTTTCTTCCAGCCTGCTGCTGATGCTGGCCCCACCGTTCTCAAGCACCGAAAGAGATGCGATCAGAGGATCGGATGCGATGCGGTCCTCCACCGAACGAAGGCGCATTTCCAGAGAAATATCGCGGCTGACCGCCAGCCTTCTGGCCCAGACCTCCATGCTCGCCTGCTCCTTCTGAAGGCCCAGAGATGCGGTTATACCCACGTATAGCAGCGCTCCAAACACTGAGAGCACTATCCGTATGACAGGCCGGCGCGAGAAGATGGGCCTGAACATCTGCACCAGCATTATCAACGCCGTCAGCAACAGTATATAGGAGAAGATGACGATGACGCTTACTACCGAAAAATCCTCCGGTTTATATAGTTCCAGGGAGATGTTGGAGTTCAGCACTATGCTCCTCAGCGCAAACACGGTATAGCAGAGCACCCCGATGACTGCCAGGCCGATAAGCACAGTCCACATTATCCGGGCGTTGCGGCTGCGCAGGCGGCGGAAAATATCCCTTCGCACCACATACAGGAAGCCTACCGAAAGTAGTATGGCCACCATGTAGTTCAACTGCGCCCCAAGGGAATAGAACAGGCCGGCATCGGCATAGACGGTGGGTGAGAAAATGGGTATGTAGTTACCCAGATTCCGCCCCCATACCTGAAGCACGGCCATTACCGGGAAGATAGGCAGGAATGCCACCCAGAAGCGCTGCAGAGTAGGTTTGGAATACAGGAAGATGAAGCCGCAAAGTGCCAGCAAAACCAGAGCGATGAAGAGCATGACCGGATTGACCGGAGTGGAAGGCCCCTGGATTTCACCCACCAACTTGAATTTCGGCACCCCATCCACACGAACTTCCTGGCCTTCGCTGAAAGAGATTGGCTGCAGGGTGTAAGGGCGCGTGGATTCGATATTTGCATTCACCAGTTCCAGCCCTGCGATTATCCTCACGTTCAGACTGTCCACAGCCTTGGCGAGATACCACTTGGGCCCAAGATTCACGAAACTGACATCTCTCCCTATGCCCGCCAGAGGCGACCTGCCAGGTGCACGGGGGCTGGTGATGACATCGAAGACCATCCCGGTCCGGAAATCATCGTTCAATACCGGAAAGCGGTTACACCAACTTTGAAGGGTATCATCCACATAGCGGTAAATGACCATGTCCGAGGGCATACCTTCGAGGTCCAGCCATTCATTCGCGGGAGTCTTGAGAGCCTTCTGCACGTAACGGTCCATCTCCGCCATACGGCGGTCGATCCTGTGCTCAAGCCAGCGGGAGGCATTTTCTGCCCGGCGTGATGGATTGCTGCCGATGCTAGAAAGCCCCGCCAGCAGCAAACTGACCGCCAGAAGGCAGGCCGCCGCAATATCCATTATCTTACGCCTGTTCATTCGTGATGATAGGGTTCACCTTTAATAATAGTAAAAGCCCGGTAGAGTTGCTCTGCAAAAATAGTCCTGACCATCTGATGGGAGAAGGTCATCTTGCTCAAGGATATCTTTCCGGACGCTTTGGCATACACCTCCGGACTGAACCCGTAGGCTCCGCCAACCACAAAACAGATATCTTTCCCTCCGCGGTTCATGCGGTTCTGAAGTTCCTTTGCAAACTCCAGCGAACGGAACTCTTTTCCATGCTCGTCCAGAAGGATCATCTCTGTGTTTTCCGACTCCTTAAGGATGAGTGCTCCCTCCTTAACCTTAATCTGTTCTTCACTAAGCGCCGATACGTTCTTGAGTTCCGGAATCTCCCTCAACTCGAAACGAACATAATGCTGCAGCCGGCTGGCATACAGGTCCAACCCGGCCCGCACCCACGGCACATCCGTCTTTCCGACTGTGAGCAGAATCATCCTCATCTATTGCACCCGTTCAATCTTGAATTGCTGGATTTCGTTTTTATCGTCTGCGCAGTAAACGAAGATAGTCACAAGGTAGGTTTCTCCCCCGGCATTAAGATTTCCCAGGGCGTATTTCATATTGGCGCGCCCGGCAGTGTAGGTAACCTCAAATGAACGGGGAGTATGGGAATTGAAGAACGTGTTGACTATCTGGCGTGCCTGCACTTTGCTGGAATTGCCGCCCTTCGAAAGCACGGTGATATCGAGATTCTCCGAGAACCATACCGAAAGAGCATCGGCGTTGCCCTGTGATATATATTTGGAGATGGGCACGAACACATCGTAACTACCACTCTGGGCCTTTGCTCCGAGTGTGACGCAAAACAATAGCGAAAAAGCAAGAAAAGCTCTGAACATAAAACGCATACGCTCCGTTCCCTATGCAAAATCTTTGCCAGAAACGGAGCGCAGAATCGTGCAGAAAACCGGATTAGACGCGCTGGCCGTATGAGCGGTCGGTGGTGTTGACGGTGATGACGTCTCCCTGGTTGATGAAGAGGGGAACCATAATCTTGGCA
>JAFZIX010000076.1 GCA_017554135.1 Bacteroidales bacterium
GAGTTCGCTGGCGCTGGGATCCGGATTCCGCTGCGGTTTCCTCGGCCTGCTGCACCTCGAAATCGTGCAGGAGCGGCTGTTCCGGGAGTTCGATATGGATGTTATCACCACCGTGCCGAACGTATCCTACAAGGTATATACCACCCAGGGCGAGGTGCTGGACGTGCATAATCCGTCCGGCCTGCCCGCGCCGACGCTGATCGACCATATCGAGGAGCCGTATATCCGCGCGCAAATCATCTCCAAGGCCGAATTCTTCGGGGCGGTGATGAAACTCTGCCTGGACAAGCGCGGCACCCTGGTAAGCCAGCATTACATCACCTCCGACCGCGTGGAACTCAACTACGACCTCCCGCTTTCGGAGATAGTGTTCGACTTCTACGACAAACTCAAGAGCATCTCGAAGGGGTACGCATCCTTCGACTATCATATCACCGGATACCGCAGTGCGCGGCTGGTGAAACTGGACATCCTGCTGAACGGCGAGCCGGCGGATGCGCTTTCGACTTTGATACATGAGGATAACGCCTACGACTTCGGTCGGAAGATGTGCGTAAAACTGAAGGACCTGATCCCGCGTCAGCAGTTCGACATCCCCGTGCAGGCGGCGATAGGAGCGAAGATTATTGCGCGCGAGACGGTGAAGCAGGTGCGGAAGGATGTGACGGCGAAGTGCTACGGCGGCGACGTGACCCGCAAGCGCAAGCTGCTCGAGAAGCAGAAGGAGGGCAAGAAGCGCATGCGGCAGATCGGTAAGGTGCAGGTGCCGCAGAGCGCCTTTATGGCGGTGCTGAAACTTGATTAATTAGATGCCGGCTGGTCCGGCGCAATAGAATATGAAGAATCTGCTGTTTTTACAGAACATTGGCGTGTGGGAAGTGCTTATCATCGCCTTCATTGTGCTGCTGATTTGGGGCGGCAAGAAAATCCCCGAACTCATGAAGGGCCTCGGCAAGGGCGTCAAGAGTTTCAAGGACGGGATGAGCGAGGTTGAAAAGGAAATCAAGGATATCGAAAAAGAGGTTAAGCCCGAGGAATAATGGGCGAGGAGATGTCCTTCTGGGATCATCTGGAGGTGCTTCGCTGGTGCCTGCTGCGGGTGATTGTCGCTTTCGTGATAGTGCTGGTGGGGTGCTTCATCGCCCTGCCGCACATATTTGATTCGGTGATTCTGGGGCCTTCGCACGCGGATTTCTTTTTATATCGCTGGCTGGGCTTCGTTTACGGGGCGGGGGAGGATGTTTCCATTATCAATATTAATGTGGCAACGCAGTTCATGACGCATATTTCGGTGTCGATGTGGATGGCGTTGCTGATTATTTTCCCTTATCTGATGTATCAGATCTGGGTCTTCGTGCGGCCGGCGCTGTATTCGCGCGAGGTGCCCGGGGTGCGTGGCGCGTTCCTCGGCGGCACCGGGTTGTTCTACCTGGGCTGCGCTGTGGGATATATCGTGGTTTTCCCCATCATCTTCAAGTTTTTGACTGCGTATCGCGTGTCGGACGATATCGTGAACCAGATTTCGCTGAATAGTTATATGGGGCTGCTTTTAACCATGGTGTTCGTGATGGGGCTGGTGTTCGAGTTGCCTTCTTTGAGTTGGGTGCTGGGCAAGTTGGGCGTGGTTTCGCGCGAGATGCTTCGCGGCTGGCGGCGTTATGCCGTGGTGGTGCTGCTGGTTCTCGCCGCGCTCATCACCCCCACCGGCGATCCCTTCACCCTGATGGTCGTCTTCCTGCCGCTATATGGTTTGTATGAACTTTCGATCGCCGTAGTTCCACGCAAATCTGCATAATGAAAGCAGCAATTAAATCTATGAGACTTCGCACCCTGCCGCTATCCCTGGCGGGGGTGGTGCTGGGATGCAAACTGGCACTGGCGGAATGGCAGGTCAGCGGCTGGGTGGTCGCGCTCGTATGCATCACCACTATCTGCCTGCAAATCCTCTCCAACCTGAGCAATGAACTGGGGGATGTCCTCCGCGGCACGGATACCGACGAGCGCCAGGGGCCTGCCTACGGGCTGAATTCCGGGGAGATGTCGGTCGCGCAGATGAAGCGGCTGATCCGGGTATTCGTTGCTCTCTGCTGCGGGTTCGGCACGGCGATGATCTGGGTATCCTACGGAACCCTCTTCTGCCTGCCTGCCATCAGCCTGCTCGCCCTCGGCGCCGCGGCAATCTGGGCGGCGATGCGCTACACCCTCGGGCGGAATCCTTATGGCTACCGCGGGTTCGGGGATATCTCCGTTTTCATCTTCTTCGGCCTCGTGAGTGTGCTGGGGGCCTACTTCGTCTGCGCGCATACCTTGGATTCCTGGGAGCTGGTACTGCCCGCCGCGGGGATAGGGTTCTTCAGCGTGGGAGTGCTGAATATCAATAACATACGGGATATGAAGACGGATGCTATGAATCGCGTGACGGTGGCGCTCCGGCTCGGCCTTCGCCGCGCGCGAATCTACCAGACGGTGTTGATCGTGCTCGGCTGGGTGGCGCTGGTCGCCTTCGCATCTCGCTGGCTCTTCCTCCTGACCCTGCCCCTCTACATCTGGCACCTCCGCGGCGTCTGGACCACCACCGACGCAGCCCTCGACCGCTACTTCCCCCTCCTCGTCCTCGGCACCTTCGCCCTAGCGCTGCTCTACTAGCCTTTCGTGCCAACATACAACCGGCAAACCCCGAAAGAAAAGGCCCGGTGCCGGACGTCGCTAAAGCCGACGCGGCGCATGACCGCCATCCACTCCTTGGGGCCGGGGAAAGCCTGAACGGATGCATGCAGATACTCGTAGGCGGTGCGATTGCCCGAAAGCTTCCCGCCGAGAGCCGGCATCACACGGCGGAAATACCACTGATAAATCTTCCGGATACGCTTGATCCGCGGCATGCCCAACTCCAGCATCACGAACTTGCCGCCCGGCCGCAGAACGCGCAGAATCTCCCGAAGGCAGGCCTCGCGATCCTCGAAGTTTCGCACGCCAAATGCCACGGTTACATTTTCGAAAGTGCCGTCCTTGAATCGCAGCGCAGAGCAGTCTCCAACCTCGCAACTCACCTCCCGCTCCACATGCTCCTCCAGCACTTTGCGTTTCATCTCCGCCAGCATCTTCTCGGAAATATCCACCCCTATCACCCCGCAGCGGCGCTCCTTGGCAATCAGGATTGCGAAGTCCCCGGTGCCGCAGGCAACATCCAGCACCTGCGGGCCCTCGATCCACTTCAAAGCCCTCCGGCGCCAAATACGGTCTATTCCCAGCGAGGCCATATGATTAAAAGCATCGTATTCAGGCGCGATGCTGTCGAACATCTGACGTATTTTTTCTTTTTCAGGCATCTTTTTGTTAACTTTACCACAAATATAGGAAAATATGAAAAGAATACTAATCGTCCTCGCCGCGCTAGTCGCTGCCATAAGTCTCGCCGCGCAGGAGAAATACCCCAACTATCCTCTTCCCGTGGGGCAGGACACCATCCGCATCCTCGCCATCGGCAATTCCTTCTCGGACGATGCCACCCAGTACCTCCCGGACCTCCTGGAGGCCGCCGGCATTCACAATGTCATCCTCGGGCGCCTCTATATAGGAGGATGCACCCTGGAGCGCCACTGCAAGGAATTCGAGACCAACGGCCATGAGTACGTCTACCTCAAATCCACCAACAACAAGTGGGAGACCATCAAAAAGTATAAGCAAGGCTCCTTCATGGACGGAGTGGGAGATGAGCCCTGGGATATCATCACCATGCAGCAGGGTTCGCCCAAGAGCGGCCGCTGGGATAGTTACGATCCCTGGCTCGGCAAGCTGATAGAAATCGTGCGCAGCAACTGCCCTAATCCGAAGGCCTGCATTGTCTGGCACCAGACCTGGGCCTATGCGAGCAGCTACACTAACCGCAATTTCGCCAACTACGCCTATGACCAGCAGTATATGTTCGACAGCATCCAACTCTGCGTGAACAAGGCCAAGAAGCAATATGGCATCGACATCGTGATCCCTTCCGGCCCGGCGGTCCAGATGCTCCGCGGCACCTGGCTCAACACCGAGAAGGAACTCACCCGCGACGGCTTCCACATGGATTATAAATACGGCCGCTATGCCACCGCATGCGTCTGGTTCGAGACCCTCATCAAGCCCTGCACGGGCATAAGCGTCAAGGGGAACTCCTTCCGCAACGCCGGCACCGAGAACGAGGTGAACGACAAGGAAGCCAAACTGATGCAGAAGATGGCCATAAAGGCAGTCAAACAGGCAAGCAAATAACAGCTATATATGAAAAAGTCAATTCAGGAACTAACAGACATCGCCTCCCAGGTCCGCCGGGATATCGTGCGGATGGTGACGGCCGCCAAGTCCGGCCATCCGGGAGGATCCATGAGCAGTACCGACATCCTTACTGCCCTCTATTTCAATGAGATGCACCAGTATCCGGAGACCTGGACCCGCGACGCCAAGGGGCAGGATGCGTTCATCCTCTCCGCCGGGCACCTCGCCCCCGTGTACTATTCCATCCTCGCCCGCGCAGGCTATTTCGATCCTGCGAAGATGGGCACCCTCCGCAAGTTCGGCAGCGACCTCCAGGGCCACCCGAGCGTAGGGCACATCAAGGGCATTTTCCAGCCCTCCGGCTCCCTCGGACAGGGCCTCTCCGCCGCCGCAGGCATCGCCCTCGGCAAGAAACTCTCCGGCGACGAGCACCGCGTGTTCGTGCTCTGCGGAGACGGTGAGAGCGAGGAAGGCCAGATCTGGGAGGCGGCGATGTTCGCCCTCCACCACAAGCTGGACAACCTCGTGGCTATGACCGACTGGAACGGAATGCAGATCGACGGC
>JAFZIX010000077.1 GCA_017554135.1 Bacteroidales bacterium
GGTCGTCATGCCCGACCTGATCGGGCATCCGTCGCTGCCATCGGCCTCTCCTACCAGATGCACGGCCTCGTATGCGTCGGCCGCGACCTGCGGCCCCTTCGCCCCGCCATCATCTGGTGCGACTCCCGCGCCGTACCCTACGGCCAGAAGGCCTTTGAAACCCTGGGCCCGGACTGGTGCCTGAAGCATCTCCTGAATTCCCCCGGCAACTTCACCGCCGCCAAACTCGCGTGGGTGAAAGAAAATGAGCCGGAAATCTTCGCCCGCATCCATAAAATCATGCTCCCCGGAGACTATATCGCCCTTCGCATGACGGGCGAGGCTGGCACTACAGTCGGCGGCCTTTCGGAGGGGATGATGTGGGATTTCGCGCAGAATCGTCCCTCCCGGGAATTGCTTGATTTCTACGGGTTCAGCCCGGAGTTTCTCCCCAGTGTTCTCCCTACCTTCGGAGAGCAGGGGAGGTTGCTGCCATCCGTCGCTGCAGAACTCGGCCTGCCCGCCGGCATCCCCATTACCTATCGTGCCGGGGACCAGCCGAACAACGCCCTCAGCCTGAACGTTCTGAACCCCGGTGAAATCGCCGCTACCGCCGGCACTTCCGGTGTCGTTTACGGCGTGCTGGGCAGCGTTAACTATGACCCTCAGTCCCGCGTGAATACCTTCGCGCATGTGAACCATACTGCCGCAGACCCGCGCCTGGGCGTACTCCTCTGCATCAATGGCACCGGCATCCTCAATTCCTGGATGCGCCGCAACGTCGCATTCGACGGCATGACCTACCCCGGCATGAACGCTCTCGCCAAGGAATCACCGGTAGGCAGCCGCGGCATCAGCATCCTCCCCTTCGGGAACGGCGCCGAGCGCATGCTTGGCAACGACGCCCCCGGCTGCAGTTTCCACGGCATCGACTTCAACCGCCACGGCCGCGGAGATCTTCTGCGGGCCGCGCAGGAGGGCATCGTCTTCTCTTTCCAGTACGGGATGGAGGTGATGGCCGGGATGGGGATGAAGATCGACCGCATCCACGCCGGCAACGCGAACATGTTCCTCTCGGAGATCTTCCGGGAGACGCTGGCATCCGTTTCCGGCGCCACCATAGAATTATATGATACCGATGGCTCCGTGGGTGCCGCCCGCGGTGCCGGGCTCGGCGCTGGCATCTACGCTAGCCCGGAGGAGGCCTTCGCATCCCTGCAGCGCCTCGCCGTCGTGGAACCCGCCCCCGACCGCCAGCCCTACCTCGACGCCTACGGCGCCTGGCGCCACCAACTGCAGCGTTTTTTGCAAGCCGCTGATAACCAAAGAATTAACTGATTATCTCTGGTAAAAATGCACCAGAGACAATCAAGTAAATAATTGAAAGATAATAAGTTAGAAAATACACTAAAATGAAACAGTACTACCCAACAATCGGCAAGATCCCCTTCGAGGGACCGGCGAGCAAAAACCCGCTGGCATTCCACTACTATGAACCCGAACGCATAGTCCTCGGCAAACCCATGAAAGACTGGTTCCGCTTCGCACTCGCGTGGTGGCACAGCCTCGGGCAGGCCTCCGGCGACCAGTTCGGCGGCCAGACCCGCAGCTACGAATGGGACAAGGCGGCCGACCCGATGCAGCGCGCCAAAGACAAGATGGATGCCGGCTTCGAAATCATGAGCAAACTCGGCATCGAATTCTTCTGCTTCCACGATATCGACCTCATTGAAGATACCGACGATATTGCTCTCTACGAGGCCAGGATGCAGGAAATCACTGATTATGCGCTAGCCAAGATGAAGGAAACCGGCATCAAGTTGCTATGGGGAACCGCCAACGTTTTCGGCCACAAGCGCTATATGAACGGCGCCGCCACCAACCCGGATTTCGACGTTGTCGCCCGCGCCGCCGTGCAGATAAAGAACGCGCTCGATGCCACCATCAAACTGGGTGGTGCGAACTATGTTTTCTGGGGTGGACGTGAAGGCTATTCCTCGCTTCTGAACACCCAGATGCAAAGGGAGAAGGACCATCTTGCGCAGTTCCTGAAAGCCGCCCGCGAATATGCCCGCGGCAAGGGATTCAAGGGCACTTTCCTGATTGAGCCTAAGCCGATGGAGCCCACGAAGCACCAGTACGACGTTGATACAGAGACTGTTATCGGCTTCCTCCGCGCCAATGGCCTGGACAAGGATTTCAAGGTGAATATCGAGGTGAACCACGCAACTCTCGCCGGCCACACCTTCGAACATGAACTTGCGGTGGCGGTGGACAACGGCCTGCTGGGTTCGATTGACGCTAATCGCGGCGATGCCCAGAACGGATGGGACACCGACCAGTTCCCGATAGATGAATTTGAGCTGACCCAGGCGATGCTGCAGATAGTGCGCAATGGCGGACTGGCTCCCGGCGGCTCCAACTTCGACGCCAAACTGCGCCGCAATTCCACCAATCCGGAAGATCTCTTCATCGCCCATATCAGTGCAATGGATGCCATGGCCCACGGCCTGTTGAACGCCGCTGAAATCGTGGAGAAATCGCCTATCCCTCAAATGGTTAAGGCGCGCTATGCTTCATTTGATTCCGGCCTCGGCAAGCAGTTCGAAGAGGGCAAACTCACCCTCGAGCAGCTGGTGGATTACGCAAAATCTCACGGCGAACCCGCCCAGACCTCCGGCCAGCAGGAACTCTACGAATCCCTGGTGAATTTGTATTCGGTGTAGAATATGACATACAGACAAACAGGCAGCCGGGCCTATCTTACCGGCATAGTGCTGGTGGCCGTTATAGGCGGCCTGCTTTTCGGGTACGATACTGCCGTGATTTCCGGCGCGGAACGGGGCCTGCAGGCCTTCTTCCAGGGGGCTGATGACTTCGGCTATACCGACGCCCTGCATGGATTCACCACCTCCAGCGCACTCATCGGTTGCATCATTGGTGCCTTGATTTCCGGAGTGATGGCATCACGCCTAGGGCGCAAGCGTTCGCTGTTTGCGGCTGGCATAATGTTCTTCCTCTCGGCACTTGGCTCCTACTATCCGGAGTTCCTCTTCTTCCAGAAGGGAGTGGCAACCAAGGGCCTGTTGGTGGCGTTTAATCTCTACCGCGTGCTTGGCGGCATCGGTGTGGGTATGGCATCCGCCCTCTGCCCCATGTATATCGCTGAGGTATCCCCCGCGAATAAGCGCGGGACGCTGGTGAGTTGGAATCAGTTCGCCATCATTTTCGGCCAGTTGGTGGTATACTTCGTGAACTTTCTCATCATCCGTTCGCACGCAAACGATCCGGCGGTGGTGGAATGGACTAACAGCATTGGCTGGAGGGTGATGTTCGTGAGTGAAGCTGTGCCCGCAGCGCTATTTACGGTGCTGATACTGCTGGTGCCGGAAACTCCTCGTTATCTGGCACTTAACGGTCAGGACGAAAAGGCTCTGACTGTGCTTTCCAATATTAATGGAGAGGCCCGCGCCCGCGAGATTCTTGCGGAGATCAAGGCCACTGCCGTGGAGAAGACGGAGAAGCTGTTCAGCTATGGTTGGATGGTGATTTTCATAGGATGCATGCTGAGTGTCTTCCAGCAGATTATCGGCATCAACGCCGTGCTGTATTTCGCGCCGCGCATCTTTGAATCGATGGGCGTGAGCAACAATATGCTATTCACCGTGATTATGGGTGTAATCAATATTTCGTTCACTCTTGTGGCCGTTTTCACAGTGGAGAAACTGGGACGCAAGCCGCTGCTGATTACCGGTTCACTGGGAATGGCGATTGGGGCTCTTGGAGTGGCGCTGTCGAACGTGGTTGCGCTTCCCGCCGTTATTCCGGTGATCAGCATAATGGTCTACAGCGCATGCTTCATGTTCAGTTGGGGGCCGATTTGCTGGGTGTATATTTCCGAGTTGTTCCCGAACACCATCCGCAGCCAGGCGACCGCCTGGGCGGTGGCCGCTCAGTGGATATTCAACTTCGTAGTTTCCAGCACTTTCGTGCCGATGTACAACATGAAACTTGGTGCTATGGGCGACAGCTTCGGGCATTTCTTCGCCTACGCCCTTTACGGCATAATCTGCGTGATTGCCGCGGTATTCGTCTGGAAACTGGTTCCCGAGACCAAAGGCAAAACCCTGGAAGACATGACCGCCCTCTGGCGCGGCCGGTATGGTAAATAATTCCATTTTATAACGAATAAAAGCCAGCAAGTGGGCAAGGTCGAATTTTAGATGGCAGACCTTGCCCGCTTTTCTGTAATGGAGATACTTCCAGCGGGCAAGGTCCCGGCCCTAGAATTAGACCTTGCCCGGAAGTTGTTATTTTTTGTTTAATTTATTACCAATATTTGGTAATTTTAATTAACTTTGCAGAAAAGATTGGAGTATGAAGATAGAAATGGATACGGATCTGCGGGTCCTGATTGAGACGGGGGAGAGCCGCCGTTATGGTAATGTCGCGAAGAACAAGGTATTGTATGCAGGGTTGATGCGCGCATATCAAATCATGGAAGCCGTGGGTAGTATTCAGGACTTAAAGGCTTACAGTTTTTTACATTACGAGAAACTGAAGTTTGAATACTCTGGGATATCTTCCGTCAGGCTCGATAATCGATATGTGCATCGGCTATTATTTGAGGAGAAGGAGGATATGATAACATTGAAGTTAATAGAGATAGACGATACTCATTATGGAAACAAGAAATGATGTCAGACCATGTTTGCCGGTACATCCCGGAGGGATTCTTAAGGAAGAACTGCGGGAAAGGGGAATCAAGCAAAAAACCTTTGCAGAAATGATAGGGATGCGGCCCTCGCACTTAAACGCACTGCTGCATGGCTCTCGCAACATTTCCCCTCAGTTGGCGGCCAGAATAGAAGATGCTTTGCACATTCCGGCACGGGTATGGCTTAATCTGCAGTTAAATTACAATTTGGATACAATTCGAACATCCGAATTGGTGGATGGCTATGAGTATCAACCCCGTCCAGCATTCGTTCTGTCTGAGCAAACGCGGCAAGATAAAGAGGTTTGGGATGTAGCATTTAGAGCCGGGCAAAAAGATGCTGTCCGAAAAATCACAAAAGCCCTTCAAGATATTGGGATGACTGAAGAGCAAATAAAAGAAGTGACGAATAACTGCTAACGTTCCAGGACTTCCAGGCACATGCGGCTGTTGTGGTAGGGGCATTTCCAGAAGCCGGCGCGGTCGTCGCGGGTGTTGGGGGTGCCGGCGGCGTCGGTGCTCCAATACCATTCGCCGTCCGGTGCCAGTAGTCGGGATCTAATATAATTCCAGCAGTCAACCGCCCGATCCGTCCATCCTTGATTCAGGCATCCAACTACCGTCTCTGCCTGCACCCACCAGTGGCGGTCGGAATCATGATCTTCGTAGATCATCGAACCATCCGGCTGCAAACCTTCGAGAGCGGCGGTGGCAACGCGTGCGCAGCAGGAACGGATGCGGGCAAGCAGGGCAGGATCATCCAGCAACTCCGCGGTCTCGCAAAGCAGCCATGACGCCTCGATATCGTGCCCGAAAGAAACCGTCTCCGACTGCGAACGCCAATCCTCATCGAAAAACAGCCCCAGATGCCCGTCCGTCCGCACAATCTTATCCATGAAGATCTCGCAAAGATCCACCAGCCGGCGGCGCAAAGTCTCATCCTTCCACACCCGGTACAGGCCGGTATAGCCCTCCAGGATGTGCAGATGGGTGTTCATGGTCTTGGCATCGTTCCGGTCCTTGGCGGACAGGCGCATATCCTCGATAGGTTTCCAGTCGCGCGTGCATGCCTCCAGATATCCGCCCTTCACCACATCCAGGCTATGATCTTCTATGCTTCGCCAAAGTTTGATTGCCAGTTCCAGAGCTTCCTCTTCGCCCGTGGCGCGGAAATACTCCGCGCAGCCGTAAACTGCGAAAGCGATGGCATAGAATTGCTTCTTGGTGTCCAGCGGCCGTCCGTCGGCATTCAAACTCCAGTAAACTCCGCCGAACTCGGCATCAAAAAACAAATCCCTGATCTGCACGAAGGCACGTCGGGCGGCATCCAGATATTCCGGCCGCCCCAGAACGCGATAAGCGGAAGCAAAAGTCCAGAGGATGCGGGCATTGAGAATCGCCCCGCGAGGCGCATCGGGCACCAGCACGCCCGTGCCGTCTATCTGCCCGTAAAAACCCCCGGCGGGATCCTGCATTCGCTCCAGCCAGAAAGGAAGTATGTCATTTTCCAATTCGGCCAGAACTTCTGCCTTGAGGATGTCCAATTTTTTTGCCATATCGCAAAATTACGATTAATCCAGAAATAATAAATGAAAAAAACTATCTTTGTACTGATGGTAAACAAGATACTGGCTTTTCTCCTCGCACTGAGCATGCTGGTCTCTGTCGAGGTGCCCGTAGAACACGATTGGATGTTCTACGGCAGCGGCCCGGTGAAACTGAATGTCACTGTCTCCTCCGAACTGCCCCGGGCGAGCGTCAGATACAGCGTCAAGAGGGATGTAGACCTGATGAACCCGGACGCCGCCCCTATCCTGGAAGGCAGCGTGAAGGTGCGCACAAAGCCCGGCCGGAAAACTGCCAAAACCCTCAATTTTGGCCATCTGGAACCCGGTTTCTACCAGGTCACCATCAACGAAAACAAGCCTTTCAACATAGGCGTCAATCCGGAGCAGATCCAGAGCCCGGCAGACATTCCGGAGGATTTCGACGCCTTCTGGAGCACCACCATCTCTGAACTCGAGGAGGTGCCGCTCAGCGTCAAATGGACCCTCATCCCCGAGCATTCCTCCATCCAACGTGAATGCTATCACGTGGAGATTCCCTCGTTCGGCGGAGCCACCATGGGCGGCATCATCTTCATCCCCACCGCCGAGGGCCGCTATCCCGGCGGCATGCAGGAAAC
>JAFZIX010000007.1 GCA_017554135.1 Bacteroidales bacterium
AGGCTCTGGCCCATGCGTCCTTTACCATAGGATGCTATAATGTCACGGGCCGCAGGAACGCCTATTCTGTGTTTTATAACACCCAACTCGGTTCATCCCTGCATGGCTACATGCTGAGTATTTTCGCAGTTCCCGTGCCTTATATGAATCTGAATATCCTCTTCTGATGAATAAGTTCCTGATCATATTCGCAACCGCCCTGGCGCTTACGTCCTGCATCTACGATTTTGATGCAGGAGATACGTTCAAGGACGAAAGGGTGGTGATAGAGGGGGATATCTCTCTGGGGGACGTATGTGAGTTTTCCGCAAGATTCGTCCATCCACTGAACGATAAGGGATCCGTGAAGGACCTTTTCCCTCATGTGCTTTTTATCGTAGAGGACGATCAGGGCGTTCAGTATTCTGCTCTGCAGAAATATGACACCCCTGCAACAATAGATCTTACAAGTGCACCGACGGATAGAAAGTACCGTTTGTATGTGGAGATACGCTCCGAAGATTATGCGCAATACGTTTCACCCTGGATGGAACCCTTGCCTGCGCCTGTGATCGGCGAACTGACGGAAACCACGACATATACCGAACTCATGCTCGGCCTGGATCTCTCGCTCGAAAACGGGAGCGGGTGCTATCGCTGGGACTATGAGGAGTTGTACCGCTTCCATTCGCCGCTTCCCGGCCCGGAATACGAATATAAGATTGTTGCAGGCAATCCCACTTTGATTAATCATGCTATGGCAAACGACTATTCCTGGTGGCCGTACACTTATTGCTGGCGTCAGACACAATCCATACGCACTTCCGTGGCAATCGCCAGGGCACTTGAAGGCTGGAAACTGGAAAAGCACAAGATACTCACCATCCCGCTCCAGTCGGATGAACTCGGGATAGGGGAGTATTATCTGAAAGTTAAGGCGAAAAGTATCAGTGAAACGCAATACAGGTATCTGGATGCGATGAACAAGGGGTCCGATAATGTGGGCTCCCTGCTGTCGCCTCTCCCGAGCGACATCACGGGTAATATCAGGAATATGGCCGACACGACGATTTGCGCCATAGGGTATGTGGCGGTCAATACCGTCGCGACAAAAATATTTCGAATCAAAACAAAGGGCATCGACAAATGGTATTCGCCAACCAGGTATTACAGGAGTCCTTTCGATATGTTCCCGGACTTGCATACAACAGCGGAGATATATAGGGCCGCATACTCTTATGGCTTTTATCCATACAAGGATTCAGAAGGCAGCCTACAATGGGTGCCCATGAGGTGTATTGATTGCAGGGAGAACAACGGGACTCTGGAAAAGCCCACCGGATGGGAAATGGAGGAAGGTATATGAGACTGAGTCGGTTTATATTCGCCCTGATGTTTTCTGCAACGCTTTCATTCGGCGCTGCGGCTGAATCTGTGCGTGTTGTCACAGACAAGAGCGTCTATGTTGCCGGAGACCTGATCTGGTGCTCCGCATTCTGCATGGAAGGGGAATCTCTCAGCGGTGCATCGGCGGTTGCCTATGTGGAACTGATTTCCTCGGATGGAATCGCCGCAACGGCCAAGATAGCCCTGATCTCCGGAAGAGGATGCGGTGTTATCAGCCTGCCGGCTACGATCCCTACGGGGAACTATCTGCTTCTGGCTTATACATCCGCATCTGAAGTGGCGGAAGGGGAGATAATCACCGTATTCAATACGATGTCCGGGGCAAGGGTGAAACAAGGCGTGACGCTATGTGAAGATGCTTTACCCGAGGCGAAAGGAGAGTTGACGGTAAAGGCCCCCCTGAAGGTAACAAGCGACTCCGTGGATGGCAAAACCATGCTTCATCTCCGAGGGGTTTCGAACTCTGATGTGACCGCCGCGGTTTCGGTATTTGAGGAAGACGGCCTGCGCGCTCCCGAATCGGGCGGCGTTTCCGTCCCCCTGGCCGCCGGAGAGGCGGAAAAAGACGGTGAGATTATCAGGGCATCGATTTATGGCAAGGACTCCGGAAAGTTGCTGGATTCCCCCTGGCTGACAGCCGTCATATCGGCCCCCGGCTCCGCTGCAGACACCTACATGGGAAAAATCGATGCGGATGGAGTTATCACATTCAAGACGAACAATATCTACGGAGACAGGGATCTTGTATGCGAAATCCTGGCTTTGGATAATGAGGCGTTGGACTGCCATTTCAGCCCCATCAGCCCGTTCGTGCTGCCGGAACATCCGGATATCCCTTCCCTGCGCCTGTCTCCTTCCATGCGCGAGGCATTGACGGCACGTCATCTCTGCTTGAAATCGTCCGTAAAAGTGGACACGCTGTACGAGTTTCTGCCTAAACGCGACAACCTGCTGCTCTCGTCTGCAGACGCCGTTTCTTATCACCTGGACGACTATACCCGTTTCGATACCATCGAAGATATTATAATAGAATTGATACCGGAAGTGTCGGTTCAGAAAATCCGCGGCCGCAAACAATTGAGGATGGGCGTGGAGGACTTGACCGCGCACAGCAGGTCGCTCAATGTGCTGGCCTTGCTGGACGGTGTGCCGGTGAGCAATCATGCCCGCCTGCTCGCATTCGATGCTCTGGCATTGAGCGATGTGGTAGTGTATCCCTATATGTATGCCCTGGGGAATACCGTATTCTCGGGAGTCGTGAACTTCGTGACCGCGAAGAAAGATATGTCCGCACTGCAATTCAGCAACAACGTGCGCATTGTGGACTTCCGCGGATGTTCTTATCCCGTTGCGCTCAAGACGCCTGCCGTGACAGACGGCACCGCTGCCGGCCGCACCTTGTTCTGGCAGCCCATGATCACTATCCCAGCCGGCGGGCAGATTGATATTGAAGTGCCCGGCACAGATGCGCCCTGGAGCGCGAGAATCTTTGGTTATTCTGCAGAATAATTTATATATTTGTACGAATATACCAATCAGATAATGAACCACAAGACAATAATCATCACCGGCGGTGCGGGATTCATAGGCAGCCACGTAGTGCGCCTTTTTGTCAATAAATATCCCGATACCAAGATAATCAACCTGGACAAACTCACCTATGCCGGCAATCTGGCCAATCTGAAGGACATAGAGGACAAGCCCAACTATAAGTTCGTCAAGATGGATATCTGCGACTTCGAGGGCGTTCTCAAGTTGATGCAGGAGGAGAAGGTGGACGGCATCATCCACCTCGCCGCAGAGTCTCACGTGGACCGCTCGATCAAGGATCCCTTCACCTTTGCCCAGACCAATGTCATGGGAACCCTGTCGCTCCTCCAGGCCGCCAAGGCCTGCTGGAACGGAGACTGGGAAGGCAAGAGATTCTACCACATCTCCACCGACGAAGTCTACGGCGCCCTGGAAATGACCCACCCCGAAGGCATCGAACCCCCGTTCACCACCAAGGCCTCCAGCGGAGAACACCACCTGGCCTACGGCGAGAAGTTCTTCACGGAAGACCTGAAGTCTCAGCCGCACAGCCCGTACAGCGCCGCGAAGGCCAGCAGTGACCACTTTGTGCGGGCGTTCCACGACACCTTC
>JAFZIX010000008.1 GCA_017554135.1 Bacteroidales bacterium
GATCGTGCGCGGCACCACCTCCCGGCAGATCGTGAAGATGCTGCGCGATGCCGGAGCCCGTGAAGTTCACATGCTGATCGCCAGCCCCAAGTATGCCTGGCCCTGCTTCTACGGCATCGACACCGGCACCCGCGACCAACTGATCGGTTCCTCAAAGACCGTCGAAGAAATCCGCGCCTTCATCGGCGCCGATACCCTGAATTATCTTTCAGAAGAAGCCCTCTTCCGCGCCTCCGGCCGCAAGTCCCTTTGCACCGCCTGCTTCTCCGGCCGCTACCCCACCGACCTCTACGGTCATGAGAAATAGCATGGGATTTGCAGTTGTTTTCTGAAACAGCATATACTATGAAAACGATTGCATATATTCTTTCGGCTATCCTGCTATTTACAGGATGTTCTTCCTATATGAGTTATTTGGATGGGAGCAATACTTCCGGAACCGAGTATTACAACTCCACATATCGCGGCCAGACCCATTCAAAGATTGTAATGGATTTCGGCGCGCCGAACAGAGAAGTATCAGATGGCGGCGATGGCATTATCCTGGTCTATGAAGATATAAGCACATCAAGTTATGTCCATTCCACAGGATACGTGGATCATGATGTAAATGTGAGTTACATCCAGTTTTTCCTGGACAGACAAGGAATTTGCTATAACGTCAGGACAAACCGCCTTTCTCCTGCGCAAGAACAATCACTTAGAAAAGGATTTCTTACTGGCTTCAGCATTTATTCCGGTACCGTCCTTGTCGGCAGCCTGGCAATACTCATCGGCATGCTGGCACATTGATCATTTGTAATAAGGGCTTTTAAAGTGCAGCTGCGTTTTTGGCCAGATTGAATAGTTTCTTTATAAAGGACGGATTCTTTTTGGCAGCCTGAAGATTATAGTCGGTTTGCATACGCAGAAGTGGAACGGCAGGAATCCCCAGAATAGCTTCGATCATTAGAGCATACTCTGCGGTTAAATTTCTTTTGCCTTTAATAATCTCGTTCAACTGGCTTGGCGGCACATCCATCTTTGCCGCAAGGCTGCGTTGCGAAATCCCGCGACTCTCCAGCTCGTCGCGTAAAACCAAACCAGGATGCACTGGCTCAAACGGAACCAGGTTGTTTGCAACCATATCAGGGTTTATATGCTTTTCTATCATGACAGGTCAATTATAATGGTTTGACAGTTCTGTTATATTGCAAATGGTGGCAACGGTTTTACCTTCTTCGCACCATTCTTCAAATTCAATTCTGTATTTATTGTTAATTCTTACCGATGATAGGCCTTGTTTGTCACCAATTAACCGCTCATAATGAAGCGAGTTATACTTTGATAAACTTGTAACGTCATCCACGGAGCACATCAGTTTAACAACCCGCACATATTTTGAAACGATTTCTGGCTGAAACCAGTGTTTCTTATCATCACACGTGCCTTCTTCATACAACTTTTTCAAATACTCCTTATCAAATACCACCAACATATCTCTTCTGTCTGCAAATATAGAAATAATACTATAAATTCACAAATTTGTGAACACGTTTGTTTAATGCAATTATACTTATTCTAGTTGAGACAGACCCCCCTGAAACATTAATTGTGGCGAAATTGTTTTCGATGGTCAAACATAAACAAACAACCTTATGATGTATTCCGCTATGGAATAAGCAATTAGGTCGAAATACAACAAACACCCCGTTTTGGCGGGGTGTGGTGAAATGGTATTGTCGGGATTTGGTTACCGGAGGAGTTCTTCGAGTTGGACGCTGCCGGAGGTTTTGTCGTCGCGGTATTTGACTATGACGGGGCAGTAGAGGTGGACGCCGGCTTCGGCGGCGGGGCCCTTTGCAATGGGCTTGCTGCCGCTGACGACCACGGCGCCCCGGGGAACCACTATCCGACCGTCCTCATTTCGCTTTATAAACACTCCGTTAACCGCATCGTAAATGGCTGTGGATGAGGTGATTATCACACCGCTGGCGATAACCGCTCCCTCCTGCACGATCGTGCCTTCATAGATGCCGCAGTTGCCGCCCACGAACGCACCGTCCTCAATGATGGTGGGCACTGCGCCGGCAGGCTCCAGCACACCTCCGATCTGGGTGGATGCTGAAACGTGCACGTTCTTGCCAACCTGCGCGCAGGAACCGATGGTCACGTGCGAATCCACCATCGTGCCGCTATCAACATAGGCACCCACGTTCACGTAGGCCGGAGGCATGATGATGCTGCCAGGCGCCATGTAGGCCCCGCGCCGCACCGCGCTTCCGCCGGGAACGAAACGCACGCCATCCGCCGGGGTGAACTTCCGCACCGGGAAGGTGCTCTTGTCCAGGAATCCGCCGGGCATCTCCACGATGGCTCCCAGTTTGAATCCGGCCAGGATGACCTCCTTGATCCAGGTGTTCGCCACCCACTTGCCATCCTTTTTCTCCGCAACGCGGATCTCGCCCCTCTCCAGGGCATCCATCACTTCATTGAAGCGCTCGAGGGTAATTTCGCTCATAGCAGTCCGAGGTCTTTAAGTGTCTGTGCCATAATTGCTTCCGTCTCTGCCAGCGCCGGCACCAGAGGCAGACGCAGGGAGTTGTCCATCAGCCCGAGTTGGGCCATGGCGGCTTTTCCGGGGATGGGGTTGGGTTCGATGAAGAGGTTCTTGAAGAGCGCGTGCATGGCCTTGTCCATCTTCTCCGCCGCCTCGAATCTGCCGTCCAGCAGCGCGTGCGTGAACTCCGACATCAGCGCGGGCGCGACGTTGGAAGCCACACTCACCACGCCGGCGGCACCCTTCTTCATCAGTTCGAAAGTATCATCGTCGTTGCCGCTCAGCACCGCGAATCCCTCCGGTGCACCCTTCAGGATCTCCTCTATCTGGGGGATCTTGCCGGATGCTTCCTTCACCGCCACGATGTTGGGCACGTCGGTGGCGAGTTTCAGGGTGGTCTTCGCCTCGATATTGGAACCGGTGCGGCCGGGTACATTGTATAGGATGACGGGCTTGTCGGTCTCGCCGGCGACAGTCTTGAAATACTCGTACATCCCCCTTTGCGGTGGCTTATTGTAGTAGGGCGCCACCACCAGGAAGGCATCCGCCTCATTCAGCAGGCGGATGTTGGCGATGGTGCCGGTCACAGAGTTCGTGCCTACGCCCACCACTACCGGCAGGCCGCCGGCATTCTCGCGGGCGCAGCGGTAAACCTCCAGTTTTTCGGCATCGCTGAGAGTCGGGGTTTCGCCGGTGGTGCCCAGGGGGACGAGGAAGTCAATGCCGCCTTCCACCTGCCTACGGACGCATTTTGCGAAGCAGTCGAGGTCGACTTTGCCATTCTTGAACGGTGTGAAAAGCGCCGTTCCGCAACCTTTGAACTTTAGCATATGATAAGATCTTTAAATTCGTGCACGCCCTTCAGGCCCTCGGTCATTTCCGCGGCGACGACCGCACCTTCCGCCAGCCCCTCACGGGAGAAGGCTTCGTGGGTGAAGGTGAGTTTATCCACGCCGGACTTGAACTCCACCGTGTGGATGCCGGGAACCTCGCCTTCGCGGAAGGCTTCGATGTCCGGCTTGATGCCGAGGGCGTTTTCTACCAGCGTGCCAAGGCTCTTGGCCGTGCCGCTGGGGGCATCCAATTTATGAATATGATGGGTTTCACTGATGTGCGGGGTGTAGCCGTGGCCCTTGAGGATTTTTGCGGTTTTCTCCACGGCGGCGAACAGGGCGTTCACTCCGAGGGAGAAGTTGGATGCGTAGATCATCGGGGTGCCCTGCTTCTCGAACTCCGCGATGACTTCCTTCTGGATGTCGTTCCAGCCGGTGGTGCCGATGACCGCTGCCTTGAAGTTGGCCGCGATGAACTTGTAGTTGGCCTTGAAGGCGTCCGGGGTGGTGAAGTCTATGCACACGCATTCTTTCGCCAGTTCCTTCGGCGTGGCGCAGATATCCTCGCTCGCGAGCGCCAGTTCTATGCCGTGCTCCTTGAGTTTCTGCTCCACCATGTGGCCCATACGGCCGTATCCGCTTATAATTGCTTTCATTTCACAAAACTACTACAATTATTTGTCAATTCAATAAAGTCCTCTACGCTGAGTCTTTCTGCGCGAAGGTCGAACACCGGCGCGGCGATAAACTCCGCAAACCCCGGCTTATCGGCATCCAGTATCGGCTTCAGCGCATTCCGCAGAGTCTTCCGCCGCTGGTTGAAGGCGGTTTTCACCACCATGCGGAACAGCCTCTCCTCGACCACCCCTTGATTATCAGCGACTTGCTGGAAGTCGTCTGGTACGTTTTCACCAGACGACTTTGCATAAGTGCCTGATACACAATGGGGGTTCACCTGCAGGGTGGTACGGCTGTTGCGCCGCAGGCGAATGACTGCCGACCGCACTTTGGGCGGAGGTGCAAACGCACCGGGTTCCACCGTAAACAAATACTCGATATCGTACCACGCCTGCAGCAACACGCTCAAAATGCCATACGTCTTGCTCCCCGGCCCCTCGGCAATCCTCTCCGCCACCTCCTTCTGAATCATGCACACCACCTCCGGCACCCGTTCGCGATCGTCCAGAATCTTGAAGAAGATCTGCGAGGAGATGTTATAAGGGAAGTTGCCGATGATGCGGTAGGGGCCGTCGAAAAGGTGGTGGATGTTGAGGCGCAGGTAGTCTGCCAGGAAGATTTTGCCCTGGACGTTGAAGTGTGTCAGCAGGTAATTGACGGATTCTTCGTCCAACTCCACCATCTTGAGATTCACGTCGTCCCGCTTCAGAAGGTATTGGCTTAGGACTCCCATCCCCGGGCCGATTTCCAAAACGTCTTTCAAATCGCAAGGCTCCAGCGCCGCGACAATCCGCTGCGCCGCGCTCTGGTCGACCAGAAAATGCTGGCCCAGTGCCTTTTTTGCCCTTACTTCCATATATAAACGAGCGCACCCAACGCTAGCAAAATCAACAGAATCGAGCAGATCTGCGAGATAAATTCGCCACGGGCATAAGATACCGGTTCGAATCGCATCTCCAGCGTATGCTCGCCCGCCGGCACAACCGCGCAGCGCAGCACCTCATCGCTCAGTTCCAGCGGCAGTTCGGAACCATCCTCCAGGCGCAGAACCCATCCTGCCGGATAATATACTTCGCTGAAAATCAGCTTCCTGGCACCTGCCGCGGAATACTCGTAGCGCAGGCAGTTCGGCGCATAAGAAGTCAGCCGCACGAAGTCGCCGGCACAATCCTGCTCACCACCGTCCGCAGGCACATCATCCTCGAACCATGCATTCCCCTTGGCATACGGGTAGCGCAGCGGTGCGGCATCCCCATTCACTATTATATACCGGCAGTTCAGTTTCGCCAGGCCCTCCAGGTACGGCAGAGCGGCCTCGGCTTCCGCCACGGTTGAAGCGCCCCGCAGGGCCCCCGACAACTGCTGAATCTCTTTCTGCAGATGGCTCTGGATGTACTCCTGGTAAATCTGCAGTTTCGCGGGGGAGTATCCTCCGATATTCTTATGCCAGAAGGAAGGATGGGAATCGTTGAATACGTTCACGGTCAGATCGAGTACGCGGTAGGACGGGTCCGGATCCGCCAGAATCGCCTTATCCACAGGCCGTTGCGCAAACTGGGCCGTGAAATTCTTGGGAGTGACGAAATCGTCGGCGTTCAGGTAGCGCTTGTCCACCGCGAAGAGGTTCACCAGCACCATCACGCTGATACCGATGGCGGCAAAAACCCTTCGGTTCTTTCCTCCCGGCAGACTGGCCCACCAGAGCAGGGCGGCAGTGGCGGTAATCAGCACGAACCCAATGGCGGCATCGTGCCTGAGAAGGGAGATGCGGTCGGCCACCAGGGCATCCAGCAGCGCCCCCTGCATTCCGGCATCCGCCGCACCGGTGAAGCTGCCCGCCAACCCCGGGAACAGCCAGAAAATCAGGCAGATACCCCCGGTCAGTGCGTATGCGATCAGCCCTTTTCGCTTCAACTCCGCGAATGGAATATCCTCCCGCACCAGGCGATCGAGGAAGATGAATCCCAGCAGCGGCATGCTGACTTGCAGAACGCAGAGGGCCATAGAAACCGTGCGGAACTTGTTATACAAGGGGAGATAATTGTAGCAGAGGCGCGTGAACCACATGAAGTGATGCCCCAGCGCCAGGAAAACGGCGAAAATCGTCGCGGCCAGCAGCCACCAGCGCTCCTTTCCCTTGTAGCAGAAGAGCCCCAGGAGGAAGAGGAAGATGGTGATGCCTCCGATGAACATGGGGCCGGCGGTGAAGGGCTGCGGGCCCCAGTAGAGAGGCAGTTGCTTGCTGATCTGGCGGATATTGGGCTGCCCGGCGCGCTTCAGGAGTTTCACCGTTTCGCTGTTCGGACCAAGCGCGCCTGCGGATGCTCCTCCATTGAAATTGGGGATCATCAGGTTCGGGAGTTCCTCCCAACCATAACTCCAGGCGGTAGCATAATCCAGGTCCAGACCCTTGGTTTCTCCCGTCGTGGACCCGCCGCGCATAGAGTAGGGAGTATATTCGAAGGTGGGGAGAAGTTTCGAGGCGTTTGTCCCTATCCCCGCAAGACCAAGTGCCAGCAGCAGGGCTGAGATGGCGAAGAATCTCCCTACCGCGCCCGGTTTCCTGTCATCTGATTCCTTCTTCCCGGCGAGTAGCCAGATGAACACCGTCAGCACATAGAAAAGGATGACAAGTGCGAGGTAGTAGGATATCTGCGGATGATTCGCCTTCACCTGGAAACTCACTGTCATCCCGAAGAAAGCCGCTCCCAGCAGCGCCTGCGGCCATTTTTTTGCGATGGCGGATTTGTACGCAAACACCAGCGCGGCCAGCACCCAGGGCATCAGGGCGATTGCCTGCATCTTGGTGTTATGGCCTACCTGGATTATCTGGATGTTGAATGAGCAGAAGGTGATGGCGATGGCTCCGCCTGCGGCGATGAGGGGATTGACCCCGAATGCCAGCAGTAGGA